>JAOZTW010000619.1 GCA_029938985.1 Bacteroidales bacterium
ACTAAATAATCGCCATCGTTGGTTTGCTTAACATCAACAGGATAAACATCTAAATCCAAGTTTTGATTATGAAATATTTTTATAAAAGCATCTTTTGATTGTATATCGTTGTTCGCAATATCGCAAGAAAACTGAAAAATCAATAAAGCTACTATAAGTAAAAATCCTACTTTCAATTTATTTGTAATCATATTTTTATGTATTTAAAATAATCTGTTTTTAATATTTTTAATTTAAAATTTGGGCGTTTTTATTTTTTAAATACCGCAGTTTACTTATTGTAAATGAGGATTTTAAATCAATCAAAATAAGGCAATAATTTGCATTTATAAAAAATGCCAAAATTTGTTTAATGAAAATAAAATAATAACTAACTCAAAGACAATAAGTACACGTACAAAAGTTTTTTACACAATTGTATCATTCCTTACCATTTTTTTACACTTACAATTCTCTGTGACTTGGCGGAACGGTTTGTTTTAAACATTTTAAAGATACAATATAAACAAGTGATACTGTTGCATTCATCATTTTAATATCATCAGGAACATCATAATATTTCCCCGTTATTTGAGAATTTAAAAAACGATTATGTTTATCTGTAATAATATGCAAACCATATCTGAAATTTGTTTCTAAACCAAGTTTTGAACGACTAAATTTATATGTAAGTCCAAAACCTCCAATTAAACCAATGTTTGATCTCAAATAATTTGTATTACTGCCCAATGCCTCTTTATTATATTCAAAACTACCAAAATCGTTAGTTATTGTCTTATTAATATTTTTTGTTGAATTTAATAAAACCCCATAATATGTTCCAATTTGTGCAAAGGGTTGTAATTTTCGTTTACTAAACTCATATTTAACTATTAACGGCAAATCTACATATTGTAAATTTTGTTCAAACGCATAATTTAATATTTGCGAACTTGAACTGTTTTGCCAATTATATTGGTTTTCATACTTGAATATATGGTTATTTATTGCAGGTTGAAAACTTAGATAAAATTTGTCGGATAGTGTATAATATACCAAAAAACTAAATTGACTGCCGTAATTTGAAAATAATTGCTTATATTCTTTTTCAAAACTATTAGAACCTAATATAATATCATCAAAAACAGAGTATTTATTAATTGGATTAACTATCGTAAAATTTGTTCCTGCTTTTAATCCAATAGATATTTTGGTTAAAAATTGAGCATTTACTAATTGTGTTGTAAAAAAAAGAATTATTATAAAGAATGTTTTTTTATAATTCATGATATCTAAGTTGAGAAGGTTGAAAAAGTTGATAAATTAAGTTTATTTTTATTACTAAGGCATATTAAAATAAATAATTGATAAAATTAAACGAAGTTATTTTTGTTTTTAACAATTCAATAAATATAATAATATCAGGATATTTGCATATTTTTTTGAAGAAGTACAAAGTAAAAAGAACAAGTTTAAATCGTCAATTATTTGTTTTAATATGACTAAGTGAAAATGAAATATTAAGTAACTCCAGAATACACCGTTTTTTTGTTCTTCTATTATTTTAACAAATCTACAAATAGCGAGCTATTTAATGAATTTTTAAAAAATTTAAAAGAGCTAAATAAACAAGTAGATTAGGGTTAGTTATTTTTTCTTTTTCATTAATCATGTTTATTTTATGTAAATAATATTACAAAGATAAACTAATAATTTCAAAAACATATAGTTTTATCACAAAAAACAAATAATTTTGTTTTATAACATGTTTCGTTAAGTGTAAATGAACACAAAAACTTTAGTTGCTAATAATTAATTATTTGAAAATTTGTTTTCTAAATATACTGAAACAAAGACGCAGTTTCAGAAGTTATTTTTTGGCAATTCCTAAAAAAAAGGCTTCACTAAATGTGAAGCCTTTGGTCCCTATTGTATTTACTTATTAATTTTATAAACTTATTCTTTAAATCTAATAACTGCCGAACCCGATTTTGTAATATCTTTTTTCTCAGGACTTCCTTTTATTCTAATTGCTGATGCACCAGATGAATGAGCAGAAATATTTTCATTAACAGTAAATCTTACTTTAGAAGCTCCACTTGTTTTAATATCTGCTTCGTTAGAAATAAATTCATAACCAGAAATGTTGCTCGCACCAGAAAGTTTACTTGATAATTTATCTGTTTTTCCTTTAATGTCTAAAGCAGATGCTCCAGATAGTTTAATCTCTGAGTTTTTGCTGTTTACATTCAAATCTAATTCAGAAGCACCTGACATGCTTAGATTTAGAATATTTGCATCAAATTCTAAATTAGCTTTTGATGCACCACCTATTTCACATTCAAAATCTTGTAATGATAATTTTGAAGTTGTTTTAGCTATAGATGCACCTCTGACTTGTAATTTGCTTAAAACAGGAAGACTTATATAAACTACTAATTCAGTTGGTTTTACATTCTTATTTTTTTTAATTGATATTACAAGTCTATCTTCTTTTATTGCCGTTTCTACAAATTCCATAATGTTTTCATCCGTCTTCACTTTAACTTCAAAAATATCGCTTTGAGTAATTTCAATTTTTATTATATCATTTACAGATATTTTTTCAAAATTATTTAATTCTCGTTTTTCTTCTACAACATTACCATTTCCTTTGATTTTACTACCAAAACACTGAATATTAGTTATTAAAATAATTGCTAATATTAAATACGTTAACTTTGATTTCATTTTTTTGAGTTTTAATGGTTAATAATATATTTATTATAGTATTTTCAGTTGTAAGACGAACAACTTGAAAAATAGTTACAATGTTTTTTAAAATAAATAAATAATTTGATTATGAATCGAAAAAATAAGGCGTTTTTCATAAGTGTAAAGCACAAGGCATTTTTATTTTTTAAATACCGCAGTTTACTTATTGTAAATGAGGATTTTAAAATAATCAAAATAACGCTATAATTTGCATTTATGAAAAATACCAAAAAATAAGTTGAAAACAACAAAATTAGTTAGCTATTTCTATGATTTAAAGCATAATACTATTAATGAATTATTTTAAACTTTTTTATAAAAATAGTGAAATATTCATAAAATTAGGCATGTTTCATTTATAATTTACATTTTTATGTAGCCACGTCCTCTATGACGTGGATTGATTAATCCCTCATTCTGTGCAGGGCTCTATCCTTTTTTTAATGCTCAGCCTATCTGTTAAATTTATCAATTTTATCCACGCCATAGAGGATGTGGCAACTGATAAAAAAGTGTCAACTATTTTTCATTAATTTGAAATATACCTAAAATCCTCTTTTTTTCTGACCTCTAAATTAAAATTGGAAAAAATCATGTAAACAGTTCATTATACGACTATTAACACCTCTAATAAATAACTGGACATTTATTTTAAACAACATTAGAATCAATTATTTGCATATTTTTATAAAAATATTAAAATACAACAAACCTGAAAAGTCGGGAAAACTTTTTATCATAACATTAAAGCATTGATTAATTGC
>JAOZTW010000620.1 GCA_029938985.1 Bacteroidales bacterium
GCCCGAACCCGATAAGTGTAATTGGGGAGCGCTAGCGACACAATTACACTTATCTCCACAACTCGTCTAACTTTAAAAAGCTAATTATTAATGAAACACACATAAATAAATGAAACCTTTCTGCTTTTTTCGCAATACATTCTATCCATGACAATATTGTTCGCACATCTCGGTCTAATACATCTGCGATTTCGTCTGCATTTAATCCATAACAAAGTAATTTACAACATATTAAATACTCTTTAAAAGAACCGTGTTTACCATAAATATCTGAAAATGCTGTTTCTGAAAAAGTACAATCGCAAGTCTTACTTTTAAAACGTTGTCTGGGTTCAACATCATTTTTAGTTTTATATGTTCCCCCATTTGATGGCATCTATTTTTTTTTTATAATGATAGCATTCTGGATTTGGACAAAATATGTTAATTCTTTTTTTTTCGTACATCGGAAATAAATTTTAAAATTTGGCAAATATAGTAAAATTTAGCATAACAACACTATTTTGTAGGGACTATCGTTTATTGCATCTTCGACTTTTTTTTCATAGTTTTGAGAAAATAATAATAATGGAAAAAAAATAATTAAAACAATTGATATACTTTTTTTTATTTTCATAATTATAATTTTTTATTTGTTTTTTAATTCCCAAAAAAAATGTTAAAATTTAGATATAAAAAAAGCGTGGAAACTGTAACTTATCTGCAACTGAGGTTCTACCAAAACCCACTATCTCAAATAAGAACAGCCCACGCCAGAGGCGTAGGCATTCGTCTTATTTCTTGAGATAGTTTAAATTTGGTAGATTTTCAGTTACAAGAAAATAAGCTAAACGCTTTTTTTTTATTTTTTTATTTTTTTTTATTTCATATATTTTTTTATTTATATTGTTGGTTTAGAGACATCTACGCTTTTGAATTTGTCATTATGAAAAAAAAGCACTACTCCTATTTCATGAAAATTATATTGTTCTTCTTCTATTCCTTCCAGTTTTGTAAAATCAAAATTAAAAATGTAATTCTTTTTTTTATATATATTTTTTATAATTTTAATTAAATCTTTTTTATTATAATTATTCCAATTTTTACCTTCATAAAATAATTTATTAGATTGTATTCCTAAATCTATCCATTTTTTATTTTCTTTTTCGTAACTAATAAGAAGTCCAGATTTTTCATATTCAAGATACATGCTAATATCATCATTGTATCTGCTATCTGGTTTTCCAAGAATTTTAATTACTTTCTCTACAGGAAAAGTAAAATCTATTCCAGCAAAAGATTTACCTATTTCAAATTTATAATTCATAATTTTATTTTTATTTACGCCAATGCGTTTCTCCTTTTTGTTTCAATTGATACGATAATCGTTTTTTTGTTACTTTTAATTTTTTTAGTAATTTACTTTCTTCTTTCGTTTTATTTATTTTATTATTAAGTCTTTCTATTTCTTTATTTGTTTTGTCAAGCTGTTCTTTTAACGACTTTTTTATGTTCTGATTTTTATGCGGTTCGTTTTTACCGTTTAATTTCTTGTTTTCCCAGTTGTTGTTTTTCTTAATATTATTTTTAGTTTTTGTTTTTTTTCCAATTTTACTTCTTGTTTTATTGCTATTTTGTTCGGTATTTTGCTTGGTACGTCTTGCAAATTCTTGTATATAAGGTGCGGCAACATATATAAGCCCCATTAGAAGCAAAAAAATAGCAATTATTTTTATTAGAAGTTTTATATTGAGTATTGATTTTTGAGAAGTTGTTGTTGAGTTCATCAATTTTAAGTTTAAGATTAAAATGCAAATATAATAAATTTTTTGTTTTTTTAAATTTGTTTTTTGTTTTTTCTTTGTTTTTCTTTTTTTAAGTAAACCACAACAAAACAAATAATTAACCAATTTAAGCGTGCTTATTTGTATTAAAAAAAACTTTCTTTTATTATTTTTATTGTTCTTTAATTTTATCGTTTGATATTGCTTATTTTCATGTTTTTTTTAGTTTTCGAGGTTTTCTTTTTTTCTTTTGCTTATCCATTTCCGCCAGTATAGGTGTCATATATTGGCTGTATAAATCAAATAAAAATTCAATTCTTGTCCGTTCGTTTCCAAATTTTTGTGGACGATAACACAAATCTACCGCTTTATCTAATTGATTATGGGCTTTTACTAACTTTGGTGGCATTGTTAATGGGTTGTATAAATCTGCCAAACTGCTGTCAGGAAACTCTAAGCGTGTGTCTAATACTTTTTGTGCCGCTTTTTCTACTCGTTTTTTGTGTTTTTTGTTTATGTCTTTAGGAAATGGATAATTGTTGTAAACAATTGTATTTGAATATCTAAAACGACTTTCCAATCTCCCACAAGTATATTTTACCCAAGTCATGTGCATTTCGGATGTAATTAGACCAAAATGAAAAATTGACACATTGGGAATTATCAAGCAAGAATCACTTGCAATATAATTTTTAGAGACAACCCCTATAGGTATATATCTTCTTTTTTCAGACGAAACTCTTGGTATTAAAATATAGTCGTTTTTTGGTTGTCTGTTTTCACCAAATAAAGTAGGGAATTGTGCAAGTTTTTGTGTTGCAATTCTTTTGCTATTTTCTCTTTGTTTTTTAACCAGTTCTACTCGTTTGTTAATTTCTTTTAGTTTAATTAATTCTGCTGGCAAAATATTTGACAACCACAAACACCAACGGTTTTTATTATTTAAAAATTCTCTGGCACTCAAAAGCGGTTTAATAAATTTTTCTGCTTGTGGTTCTTTTTGAAGAAAATCCTTTTTTTCTTCATCGTTCATTAAAAAATGTCCACCGTCGTTTGGCATACTTCCAAACGAAATTGATTTTGCATTACAAATACTTTTTCGTTGTTTCAACACGAGTAAATCATTGGCTTCAATTAAATACGGATTAATATTTTTAACCTTTATTTCATGTGCATCTGTTTTTATATCTTCATAATCAAATAAAATTTTATTTTTGGTATCATAATTTGCAAAACCGATAATTACAACATGAACTGCGGCATTTGATTTTGCTTCGTTGTTCCAGCGAAATGTACGGTGTGCAAAATGAATTTTAATTTTATATTTACTTAACATTTCGTTCCAAAGAATACCAACTTGCTCGCCTTGTGCAACTGAATTAGTAGAAACAAAAGCTACTTTAATTTTTGTATTTTGGATATAATTAGCCGCTTTCAAATACCAAGCTGTAACATAATCAAGTACTCCAGCTCCTTTTATTTCATTAGTAATTTGTTTTAATTCTGTTTTTTGTTGTTTGTTTTGCAAATATTTGCCAATAAACGGCGGATTTCCCAAAATATAATTAAGTTCGTTTTTTGCAACAACTTTTTCCCAATCTAATTGCAATGAATTTCCGTTAGTAATATTTGCCGTTTTTTTAATAGGAATACGCATAAAATATTTTCCGAATTTTTCGGATATTTGCATATTTAATTGATGGTCTATTAGCCACATAGCAACTTCTGC
>JAOZTW010000077.1 GCA_029938985.1 Bacteroidales bacterium
GTTAATAACCATATAATTGTATCATTGAACCTTTGAATAATTGTATCATTCCTTAATAAAAAATAAACCCTCATTAATAGATTTTAGAACTAAGCCATTTTTAATATTTCTTAGCTCAAGGAAATAATTAATTTTAAAAATAGAAAAAATGAAATATTTTAATATTGATGGACCCAATATAGAGGACGAACATTAATACCATAAAACGCCTTGACTGGATAAAAAAGGGTATTGACCTTGTAGTACAACAAAAATATTTTACCATTTGGACAGAACCAGAGATGGGAAAAACCACTTATTTTGAGCTGCTTGCCAAAGAATTATAAAAGCAAGACTACAAAATTGCTAAATTAGTTTTGACGGGTATGCAAGTCTGGCTTCAGGTATTTTAGAAAGACGATTTGTAAGAGATTTGAATAAGTTTTGGGGGAACAAATTTTGAAAGTACAAATATTCCAGACATTTTTAATGAAATATCTAAAATAAAAGATGAAAAATTTATTTTAATAGTAGACGAAATTGGCAGAATAAATTCGGTATATTCTGATATTTTTTTAAGTTGCTTGAAAGAGATTTATAAGTCTCGTCATGAGCATTGTTTGAAAAGTGTGATTTTTGTTGGAGTGGCAAAAATTTGGTAGTCCCTACATAACAGTGTTGGTTAATAAAAAATAATTACTTATTTTAAATATGTAAAAAGACACTTATTAAAATGTATTTACTTGAAAATCTTTTTATTATAGTTTTTTTGTCCCCATAGTGTCCCCTTTTTTTTATCATATAAAGAAATAAAATCATATTTTTGTAAATACTTGTTAATCAAACCAACACTGTTTTGTAGGGACTATCTGTTTTTTTGGGGTTTAATAATTTTGTCATTATTTCAAATTTTTCCTTAATATTGTCTCTCCATTTTTCACATACCACGAGCTTGCCTGTTTAAGAGTAAAATCTCTGTTCTTTATAGTACTTACAAAATACCAATCAGATATAATATTATCTCTGTTTACTGTTAATAAAATATATCCTTTTTGAGAAAGCTCAACATATTTTATATGTATAAAAAGCATATTAACAAAAGGATTTGCAAAAAAAGCTTCTGTCTTATTAAGTGAAGATGACGTAACACTTGGAGTTACAAATTCGACAAAAATAGAACCTTCTGCATTATTTTTCTTATATTTTTTTTTATCTAAATACAGTTCATTTGCCCAAGAGGTGTGAATATCTCCTGTGAGAACTATCGTATTATCAATTTTATTATAAGAAACATATTCTAATATTTTTTGTCTTTCGTACTGATAACCGTCCCATTGGTCTGGATTAATTACTTTTTTACCAATTATTAGCGGAGCAAACATTACTTGTTGTGCCACAATTTTCCAAACAACAGTATCAATATTTTGTGAATTATACAATTGATTTTCAAGCCATTTATATTGATTATTGCCAAGCATTGTTTTGTTTGTATCCATGTTTGACAAACCTTTTGGTGCATCTCTACCAATTAATCTTGTATCAAGAAAAATCAAATTAAATAATTTTCCATATTTAAAATTGCGATAAATAACATCTTGCTTTTCATTTTCCCTTACTGGTAGCCATTCCAAAAAAGCTTTTTTACCAGCCGACATTCTTTGTTTCCAATCGCCATCTTTAATATTATGGTTTTCTGCTCCTTCACGCCATGAATTATTTGCTGTTTCATGGTCGTCCCAAATCACATACCATGACAAATTTTTATGAGCCTCCATCAAATCAGAGTCTAATCTATAATGCGAATATCTTTTTCTATAATCGTCTAAACTAATTAACTCTTTATCTGGATATAGCCAACGATTTTTGTGTTTTCCATAAACATCTGTTTTGTATTCATAAATATAATCTCCAAGATGTAAAACGGCATCAATTTCTGGATTTTCTGCTACACTTCTATAAGCATTAAAATAGCCTGCATTATAGTTTGAACCAGAAAAAACAGCAAACTTAACTTCTCCATCTAAAAAATTTTCTTTTGGTATTGTTTGAGTTTTTCCTATCAATGATTTTGCACATAGAGCCTCAAAATAATAAAAATATTTTGTATTTGCTTTCAGTTTATCGGCATCAATTTTTACAGTATAATTTACAGAAGCATTGGTTACAAAAACACCTGAATTTTGAATAATATTAAAATTATTATCTTCAGAAATATACCATTTCACAATTACGCTATCTAAATTTATATCAGAAGTTATTTTTGTCCACAGAATTATTTTATCACTTTTAGCATCTCCAGATGCTACACCATGATAAAAAGGTTTTAAACTTGCATTAAAATCTGGATGATTAGAAATTTCAGAAACAGTTTGAGATTTGACTGTAAAAACAAAAATTATCAAAATTAGTGTATAAATAATTTTCTGCATTTGTTTGTATTTAAAAAGGGAGGTCATCAAAATTAAAATTAAAATCTAAATTTAACTCTTTGTGAATAAATTTTGCAAAATCTTTTTTATCAATCTCAACATCACTATTAAATTCAACGACTAAAATAAAGCTGTTATTATTAAAAGTAAGTTTTGCATCTAACATATTTTTTTTAATAATTTCATTTTCAAGTGTACTAATATATTTATTTAATATTTGTTTGAGAATATTATCATTAAATTTTATGGTTGAAAAATCAATATTTTTATACTTTTTTTCTGTATAATTTAGAGTATCTAATGCAATAATATTTGAAAAACTCAATAATTCTTCTTTTTCAAAATTTTGATGATAATAATTATTAACAAGTGTTTTATTTTCAATAATAAAAAAATCCGAACTTATTTTATCAAATAATTCATTTTTACAAGAAGAATAATATGATATTTTATATTGAAATTTATAAAAATTAATCAATACTTTCATTTCAATATCAAAAGAATTATCTTTATTTTTAAAATCAGAAAATTGAAAAACAAGCAACACCCAGCTTAATTCGGATTTTGAATTTAGGTTATTTATGTAATCAAAAATATTTTCAATAGTACTAATTTTTTTATTGTAAAACCATTTGTCTCCTTCAATATTAGCAACAGTAACATTGTATTTAAAGAATAAATCCTTTAGTTTATCTAATTTTGTATCAATATATTTTATTAATGGAAATAAATTATTTTCAAATAATAAATTTATAGTTTCAACAGATTTAATTTTTTTAAGGTTAACATAATCATTATTCATTTGTTTTTTGAATAATGTCATTTTTTTATCAAAATCATCTAATTCTGCAAGACTTTCACCTTTTGATCCTTTCAAATAAATATTTAATGAATTTATCATATTTTCTGCAAGAAACTCAATAAATGGTAACGGATTTTTACTGTCAGCTTGACTAAGTGCCGAATAATACACATTACGTAATTCATTTTTAATAATAATTGGTGGATATTGTTTTTGCATCAGAATCAAATTCATAACAAGTCTTGCCATTCTACCATTTCCATCATCAAAAGGGTGGATTTCAACAAATTTATGATGAAACAAACCAGATAAAACTATTGGATGTATTTTTGGATTATTATAATTTTCAAGCAACCAATCCATCAAATCTTTCATTAAAGCAGGCGTTTCCTCTGGTGTGGCATAATAATGAATTTGCCCTGTCAGTGTTTTAACATGATTAGGAGATGTTTTATAAGTACCAATATTAATCAATTTTTTGGTAGGTAGCCCATCTATTGTTTTTGCAGGACTTTCGTAAGGTTCAACTAAAATTAATTGATGTAATTCTCTAATATCTTTCTCTGTAAACATTTCTGGCTCCTTGATTATACTCAACATAAAATCAATAGCATTATTATGCCCTTTTATATCTAAATGGTCTTTTAGTGGTTTACCTTTTGCAGTAAGTCCGTGCATAATAAAAGTAACAGTCTCTCCGTAGTTCAAAGAATTACCTTCAATTGCTGTTGAATGAAAATTCCAATCTAATCTATATTTTTGAAAAATACGCTGTTCTTGTTCTTTTGAAATCGGTTTTAATTTTTCTATTTCTTCTTGAAGTAAATTTACTTTATTAATTATTTTAATTTTGCTTAAATTTTCCAATAAATTCATAATAATATTATTTTATTTTTGCTTGTTTCACAAGTGTAAATTTTTGCGTTATTTTTGAAATTTGAAAAACTAATTTTATTCTGGAAAAATAGAAATTGGTTGAAATAGAGAAACGTCAAACAAACCTTTGTCTCCAATTTTTATTTCAGGAATAACAAGTAAAGCCATAAATGCAAGGGTCATAAATGGAGCATTGAATTTTGCACCTAATTTTTTGGCAATTTTATTTAATTGTTTATACTTTTCTGCAACAATTTCACCTTTTTGGTCGGTCATAATTCCTGCAATATTTAGTTTTAAAATATCTATTTCTTCGTTATTCACAGCAACTATACCACCTTTTGCATCTATCAAAGTATTTATTGCACTTACAATTTCGGCATCAGATGTACCAACAGCAATAATGTTATGACTATCATGTGCAATTGTAGAAGCAATTGCTCCTTTTTTTAAATTAAAATTTGAAATAAATCCAACAGCGGGTTTAACTTTTTTAGAGTATCTATTTAATACAACTATTTTTAAAATATCATTTTTTATATCCGAAACAACAAAACCATCTTTAATTTTTGCTTTACATTCAATTTTTTTAGTAAATAACTCTCCATTGTATGCTTCTATAACATTAATTTTTTTATGCAAAGCTTTTACCTTAATATCATCTATTGAAATTTTATTACAATTAAAATTATTTAAACTAACATCATTCTTAGTATTTATTAAAACCGTTCCATTATTATAAACCAATGTACCATCAATAAATGTTTTTTTCACTTTAAGTGATTTCAAGTCATTTACAATAATAAAATCAGCGGGGTCGCCTTTTTGAAGTAAGCCAACATTTAATTTATAATGTTTTATTGGATTGTAGGTTGCCGCTCTTAATATTTTAAAAAAACTCACATCGTAATTCAAACCTCGTTTAATTAGTTTATTTATATGTCCCGATGCTAAATTATCGGGGTGCAAATCGTCGGTACAAAGCATAACATCGTTTGGATACATCTCTATTGCCTTATAAAGTGATGTGAAATTTTTTGCAGCACTTCCTTCTCTAATTTGTAATTTAATACCAAGTTCAATTTTTTTAATTGCCTCATCAAGAGTGGTAGATTCGTGGTCGGTTGAAATTTTAGCATCAGCATATTTTTTTAAATCTTCTATAGTCAAATTTGGTGCGTGTCCATCAATTGGTTTTTTAATATTATTTGCATAATTAATTTTTTTCCAAATATCAATATCCCCATATAAAACACCTGGAAAATTCATCATTTCTGCAAGGAAAAATATATCCTTTCTATCCAAAAGTTTTTTAACTTCATTAAAGGCGAGAGTTGCTCCAGATGTTTCATAAGGTGTAGCTGGCACACACGATGGTGCTCCAAAGAAAAACTTAAATGGAGTTTTTTTACCATCTTTAATCATAAAATCTACTCCTGCTTTTCCCATCACATTTGCTATTTCGTGTGGGTCAGAAACGGTAGCCACAGTTCCATGTCGTACTGCCATTTTAGCAAATTCACTTGGAATAAGCATTGAACTTTCTATATGAATATGGGAGTCAATAAAACCAGGTAAAATATATTCAGAGAACTCCTCTTTGGTTTTTTTAATCGAAATTATCTTCCCTTTATCAATACAAAGCTCTCCATTAAATATTACTTCTGCCACTACATCTACAATTTTTCCTTTAATATATTTCATTTTATTTCGATTTATTTTACACTGTTTCACGTGGAACAATAGCGTAAATTATTTGATATTTAATTACTTTCAGAAAAAAACTATGTGCAAAATTTTATTTATCACATAGTTTTTTGTAAAGATATTACTCCTTTGCAAAAACTCAAAATTAGTTTTGAGAAATTATTACCTCTATTAAGACAATCAGTTTATCATCATATCTATGCATGTTAAAATACAGCATTTTTCATAAATGCAAATTACTGCATTGTTTTGATTATTTTAAAATTCTAATTTACAATAGTAAACTGCGGTATTTAAAAAATAAAAGAGCCTTGTATTTTACACTGTTTCACGTGGAACAATGGCATAAATCTATTGATATTTAATAATTTTAAGAAAAAAAACATGTGCAAAAAAACATGCACAAAATAACAATAGTGAAACGAAAAATTATCGTCCAATATATACCAATAAAATATTTATATCCGAAGGTGAAACTCCAGGAATACGTAAAGCATCTGAAATATTTTTTGGTTTTAGTGAATTTAATTTCTGTTTAGATTCGTTGGAAAGTGAAGCAAAAGAATTATAATCTATATTTGCAGGTATCTTAATATGTCTCAATCTTTCAACTTTATCTGCATTTTGTTTTTCTCTTTCAATATAATTTTTATATTTTATCTTTATTTCTACAGAAGATTTAACTTCACTTATGTTTGTTTTAAAATCTTTAATAAACTCCTGGAACGGCAAAGATACTTGCAAAAGATTGTTGATTGATATTTGTGGTCGCATTAAGAGTTTAAAAAGTCTTGTTTTTTGATTAATGACATTTGTTTTTTGCTGTTTCAAAAGCTCATTTATTTCTGTTGGAGCAATACTTGTTTGATTAAAAAACTTAATAAGTGCTTCAATTTCTTTATTTTTTTGCAAAAAATAAAGATACTGCTCTTCTTCAACAAGTCCAAGTTTATATCCTTTTGGAGTAAGGCGAACATCTGCATTATCCTGACGTAGTAAAATTCTAAACTCTGCACGTGAGGTAAACATTCTATAAGGTTCATCAACTCCTTTTATTACCAAATCATCAATTAAAACACCAATATAAGCTTCATCTCTTTTTAAAATAAATTCTTCTTTGTCATTAATTTTCAAATTAGCATTAATACCCGCAATAATTCCTTGAGCGGCTGCTTCTTCGTAGCCAGTGGTGCCGTTTACTTGACCTGCAAAATAAAGATTTGGTATAATTTTAGATTCTAAGGAGGGTTTTAATAAGGTAGGGTCAAAATAATCGTACTCTATTGCATAAGCGGGCTTAAAAATATTTGCATTTTCAAAACCAGGTATTTTACGTAAAGCTTTAATTTGTATATCAAGAGGCAAAGATGATGAAAAACCATTCAAATAATACTCTTCGGTATCTGTCCCTTCAGGTTCAAGAAATAGTAAATGTCTATCTCGGTCTGAAAAAGTTACCAATTTATCTTCAATACTTGGGCAATAGCGAGGTCCAATTCCTTCAATAATTCCATTAAATAAAGGCGAAAATTCAAAACCTGTTCTTAAAATATCATGGACTTCTTTATTAGTGTAAGCCATAAAACAACTTCTGGGTTTTAAAATCATTTTGGAGTTTGGAGAAAAAGAAAATTTACCAGCATTTTTATCTCCTTTTTGTTCTATCAATTTAGAAAAATCAACAGAACGCCCGTCAATTCTTGGAGGTGTTCCTGTTTTCATTCTACTCATGCTTACTCCCAATTTGGCAATTTGATTGCTCAAACCAAAAGAAGAGCTGTCCCCTACCCTACCACCATAAAGTTTGTTATTTCCAATGTGCATCAATCCATTTAAAAATGTTCCTGCGGTAAGAATAAATGATTTTGCAAAAAAAGATACTCCCCAAGCTGTTTTTACACCTTTCAAAATATTGTTTTCAATAATTAAATTTTGAACTGTGTCTTGCCAAAAACTCAAGTTTTCAATTTTTTCTAATACATTTCTCCATTCAATAGAAAATTTCACTCTATCAGATTGTGCACGTGGACTCCACATTGCAGGACCTTTTGATTGATTTAGCATTCTAAATTGTATCATTGTTTTATCTGTTACAACTGCAGAAAAACCACCAAGAGCATCTATTTCTCTAACAATTTGTCCTTTTGCTATTCCTCCCATTGCAGGATTACACGACATGTTTGCAAATTTATTCATGTCCATTGTAATTAACAACACCTTAGACCCTAATCTTGCCGCCGCCGCCGCCGCTTCACAGCCTGCATGTCCAGCTCCAATAACTATAATATCGTATTTTTTTTGCACTTTAAGTCAATATTTTACAGTCCAGAATTTGCACTTTTAAGATAAAAATTTTCTTTTTGCGTCATTTCTAATTTTTCAATTTCCAATTTATCTTTATATCCCAATAAGTGCAAAACTCCATGTATTATTATTCTATTTAATTCATCAATAAAATCAACATTATACATTTTTGCGTTCTCTTTAATTCTATCAATGCTAATAAAAATATCACCCGAAACATTATTTTCTTCAACATAATCAAAGGTTATAACATCTGTATAATAATTATGTTTTAAATATTTTTTATTTATTTCCAACAAATAATCATCATTCGTAAAAATAAAATTCAAATTTTTTATTATATAATTTTCCTGTTCAACCACATATACAATCCACTTATTAAGATATGTTTCGTTGTGATATTCAAATTTTATATTTTCCGAAAAAAAATTTAATTGCTCCATTTAATTCAAATTAAACATCATTTTCACTACTTTTCCATCAGATAAATAGCAAACCTCATCAGCAAGATTTTGTATTAAAAACACACCTCTACCATTTAATTTTTCAATATTTTCTGGATCTGTAGGATCTGGTACTACTTGTACATCAAAACCTTTTCCTTCGTCTTCTATTAAAAAGGTAAGTTTCTTTGTTTCACTAATATTGTAAACAACTGTTACATTTTTTTCTTTATTCAGTTTATTTCCATGAACAATAGCATTACTTATTGCCTCACTTAAAGCAATTAAGATATTGCCATAAATTAATTCATTTAATTTATTTTCTTGAGAAATCTTATCAAGAATTACTTCTGCAATGTTCATGTTTATTAAATCCGAAGAAAATTTTAACTTCTGTTCCATAATTTAATTATTTAAATATTGTAAATAAGAATCATATTGTTGTTTATAGAAATTCTTTAATTTCAACGAATTTCTGTTTAAAACTTCCGAGTAAGAATTCTTTTTATTAAATCTATCTTTTATATCTTTGGGGTTGTTTTTTGAAATATTTTTTGCTTCATTAGACTCTCTTTTATTTTCAAATTTCCTTTTATTCTCCGACTCTTCTGCTTCTAATAGTCTTGTCATAATTTCATTTTGTCGGAATAAAGTTTCTGGAGTTATATTATTATTCAAAATATCTTGTTTTATTTCTTCATTAAGTCTTTTTATTTCGTTTAACTGCTCCATTGATTCTGGTTTGTATTGATTACCATTCATCATATCTTGAAGCGATTTCTCAAACATTTCTTGTTGTGCTAATTGTTCTGCAAGTTTTTGACTCTGTGATTTTCCATTTTTACCGTTCTTACCATTCTCTCCGCCTTCACCTTCTTTTCCGTTTTTACCTTCTTTCATCTCTTTTATCATCTGCTCCATTTGTTCTTTCATTTTTTGTTGCTGTCCTTTCATATCCGACATAGATGGTTTTCCTTCGCCTGGTTTTGAACACGAACCATTACTACAACTTGAGGATGATTGTTGCATTTGTGATAATATTTCGTTCAACAAAAGTGACAGATTATTTGCAGAGGTCATCACATTTCTTTGTTTGATTGTAGCATTTCCTTTATTTCTTGCTTCTAAATCTACTACAGATTTGTTAATATTTTTATTTATTTTAGATATTTCATCGCTTACAGGTTGATTAATCATAGGGTTGCGTTTGGAAAGTGCGTATAACGAATCCTCAATGACTTTAAAATCCGATTTCAGCTGTAATTGTCTAATATTTAACTTCTTAAACTTAGGGCTGTTTGAGTAGGTTTCTTTCGTTTCAGTGTAGATATCTTCCTGAGAAAAAGAAAAATCTGTTAAATTTGAAATTATCTGTCTCATATCCTCCATACTCTCCGCATTTGATTCTTGTGAATTTGTTTCCATCATAGCTTCCATTTGTTTCGACATTTTCTTCATATCCTCAGAAGTTTTTTGTTGCGACTTTGACAATTTGCTCATTTTTGACTTTTCCAACATTTCTTCACTCTTTTCCAAATCTTCATTTATTTCACTTTCTTCTTCGTTAAATTCATCTAATTTCATTGGCTCTTCTAATTCTTCATTTTTCTCAAGAGCCTCTTTATATTCTTCCATTAGTTGTTCAAACTCTTGTTTATTTTCTTCTTGTTGTTCTTTTATTTCATTTTTATCATTTTTTTTATCTTTCGATTTTTCTGATAATTCTTTTTGTTCTTCTGCAAGCTGTTCTAATTGCTCAATTGTAGAATTTACTTTTTCTTCTACTTCCATTTGTTTCAAAATCTCTAAATCTTTATCTAATTTTTCAGATAACTCTTCATAATCATATTGTAAATCTTCAATTGTTTTATCAAATTTATTCTCATTAAATTTCTCTTGCAGTTTTTTTAATTCTTCTAAAAGAGCTTTCATTTCATCAGTCATCAATTCGTCCAAAAGTTTTTGAATGTCTTCCTGCTTCTTTAAAACATCTTCTTGTTGTTCGGTAAATGCGTTTTGTTGATTATTTTTTTGTTGATTTTCTTTTTTAATATCTGCAATTAAATTATCTAAATTTAATTGTTTTTGTAAAAGTTGGTCAATAAAATTTGTTTTTTCCCATTCCGACATTTTTTCATTTAAAGACTTTTCTTGAAAATCGTTTAAATCATTTTGTATTTGATTAGATAATTGTGTTGCCTGTTCTACTTTTGATTGAACATTTTTGTTAGCCTCCTCTGTCAAGCGATCCAACTCTTCTAATGACAATTGTGAGTATTCAAAAACCTGTGATCTTGTTGCTTTGCTTCCACTAACTCCGTCATTATCTCTAACTTGAAAATAATATTTAATAGACTGTCCATTTTTTATTTTTAAATCGGCAAAATCAAAAAAGTAATAAAATTCTTGTGAACTATTATTGTTCTGAATTGGAATATTTACAGATTTATATGCTAAGTTGTCATTATCTTCATTATTAATGGCATAATAAAACGAAAGCGAGTTAAAACCATAGTCATCAGTTATTGCTCCTCTGTAATAGTATTGAGAAAGATATACAGAATCTTGTAGTTTAAAAACAGATATTTCGGGGTATAAATCTGGAACAACAGCTACTTTATATTTTACAAATTGTTCATTTTTGAAAAAGTCATTTGATACTAATACTTCGTAATTTGAGGATTTAAAAAATTGTTTTTGAGCCGTAAAACTACCATTTTCTTTTGTTGATTCCAAAATTAGACTATCCAAAATTTTGAGACTTAAAGAATTAATATCTTTTGTCTCGAAATTCCAAACAATTTTGCTACCATAAGGCACAGTAAAATCTCCTACATTAGAATATTTTTTTGGATTTTCACCAGTATAGGCTGGCGGAATAACATCTGCATAAAACTTTAATATCAAAGGTGTTGGTAAAACATCTATATTAAATTTTCGAGATTTATATCCATCTGCTTCAAAATGAAAATCAAAAGAATTATTTACATTTTTGAATTTGTAAATAAATTCATTTTTTATAAAATTATCTTTTTTACTTAAAAGAAAAACATTGCCATTATAACTAACTGCGACTTCGGAAGGTATATAATTTCCTTCAATTTTTAAATTTATGTTAAAATCATCACCTTTTCGCATAGAAAGCGAATCGTTTTGCAAGTTAAAAGTGAAAGGTAGGTCGGCTTCGTAAAATGTGCGATGATTGATAATTCTCTCTGTACCACTTGAAATGATATTGTTATTAAAAAAAGCAAGATATAAAAATAATATCAAAGGTATTACAAGATATTTTAGGTATTTTAATGATTTTTTATAATCAATAACTTCGGTAAAATTAAAAGGGTGTAAAGTTTCTATTTTTTGGTCAACACTTGCCAAAACTAATTTATTTTGTGCTGTTTGTGGTTGATTTGCAAGTTCTAAAACATTTAATAATTTATCTTTTATATCTACAAAATAGTTAGAAATAATATTTGAAGCCTGTTTATAATTAAGCGATTTACCAATTTTTAGCAATTTTAAAGCTGGGTGCAAAACAAACTCTCCCATAATTAACAATGATGCTATTAAGGTTGTGTAAAAAATTATTGTGCGTGTTGTAACATTAAAATGAATAAAATATTCTGAAACTATCACAGTTAAGAAAAGTACAAGATATAAAGAGGCGGTTAGGAAAATTCCTTTTAGAATTTTATTTTTATAATATTTTTTTATAAATTTATCAAGTTTTTGTATTAGCTGTGTATATTGATTTGTCATAGTTTCTATTATTTAATAGTTATAATATTTAATTAGCTCATTAATTTATTTTATCAACAATTTGGCGTTTTTCACGAGTGTCAAGTTCAAGGCTTTTTTGAAATATTAG
>JAOZTW010000078.1:0-9523 GCA_029938985.1 Bacteroidales bacterium
AGGTTCACAAGCAATAGAATGGCAATTAACAGTTGACGACGAGGAGTATCCTTTAACTTTAACTGCAGGAAGTGTAACTAAGGTATCTGAAAATTAGATTAAATTTTTGAGTTTTAATAAAAATAAAAAATCTGTATATCATTCAAATAAAAATATTTGAATGATATACAGATTTTTTTATTTCTAAATTTGTTTCATTTCCAACAAAAGCTTATTGTTTTCTTCTTTTGTACCAACCGTAATTCTTACACAATTTTTAACCAACGAAGATCTATTTCTTATAATAATCTGTTTTTTTATAAGATAATTATACAAAAAATCTGCGTTTTCTACCTCTACAAGAAAAAAATTAGCATCTGAATTATATATTTTTTTCACCAAATTTAATTTTAATAATTCTTTTTTTAACCTTTCTTTTTCTGATAAAATTAATAATTTGTTTTTTTCATAATCTAAAATATTATCCAAAGTTTTAGCTACAACCTTTTGATTAACTGTACTTACGTTATAAGGTGGCTTTACTTTATTAAATAATTCTATTATTTTTTTATCAGCAAAAGCCATTCCAACACGAGCCCCAGCACTACCAAAAGCTTTGCTAAAAGTTTGACTAACAATTAAATTATTGTAAATATTAATTTTTTCTTTCCAAGATTCCTTTGCCGAAAAATCAACATAAGCTTCATCTATAAAAACAATGCCTTTAAAATTTTTCAATATAAATTCAACAATTTTGGGCGAATAACTATTGCCTGTTGGATTGTTTGGCGAACATAAAAAAATTAGTTTTAAATTATGTAAGTTCAAAATATTTAAAACAGAACTTTTATCAATATCAAAATCTGAATTTAGTGGTATTTTCAAAATTTCAATATCATTAATATCTGCCGCCACTTTATACATTCCATAAGTTGGAGTAAAAATCAAAGCCTTGTCTATGGCAGGCTCACAAAATATACGAAATACTAAATCAATAATTTCATCACTTCCATTGCCAATAAAAATGTTTTCGTAAGCAATATTTTTTAATTTGCTAATTTTATTTTTCAACTCAGTTTGATATGGGTCAGGATACCTGTTTATTATTCCATAAGGATTTTCGTTTGCATCAAGAAAAACACCATTTTCTCCTTTGTATTCATCTCTTGCACTGGAATACGGCACAAGTTTTAAGATATTTTTTCTTACTAATTTATTTAACATAATCTTTTAATTTTCAATTATTAAGTAATCTTACTGTAACTGCATTTTTATGAGCAAATAATTCTTCTGCTTCTGCCATTATTTCAACTGTTTTTCCAATATTAGAAATTCCTAATTTACTAACATGCTGAAATGTTATTTTTTTCACAAAACTGTCTAACGAAACTCCGCTATAATTTAGTGCATAAGCATTTGTGGGTAAAGTATGATTTGTTCCACTTGCATAATCGCCAATACTTTCGCAACTATAATTACCAAGAAAAACAGAACCTGCATTAATTATTTTATCAATATAATTATCAAAATCCTCCATTGCAACAATAAGATGCTCAGGAGCGTAAATATTACTAAACATAAAACAATCTTCAATATTATTTAATAAAACAGCTTTGCTATTTTCTATAGCTTTAATCGCAATTTCTTTTCTTGGTAATTTTTCTAATTGTAACTCCAATTCTTTAATGCTATCATTTATTACTTGTTCGTTGTTTGATAACAAAATAACTTGACTATCAGCACCATGTTCTGCCTGTGAAAGTAAATCTGCTGCCACATATTTTGGTTTTGATGTTTTATCTGCAATTATTAAAACTTCGCTCGGTCCAGCTGGCATATCAATAGCAACTCCCTCGGTTTGAACCATTTCTTTGGCTTTGGTAACAAATTGGTTACCTGGACCAAAAATCTTATAAACTTTTTTAATAGTTTCTGTACCATAAGCCATTGCGGCAATAGCTTGTGAACCACCAAGTTTGTAAATTTTATTTACTCCTGCTATTTTGGCAGCAAATAATATTGCAGGGTGTATTCTCCCATTTTTATCAGGAGGCGAACACATTATAATTTCGTCACAATTAGCAATTTTTGCAGGTATAGCAAGCATTAAAACAGTTGAAAACAACGGAGCAGTTCCTCCAGGAATATATAAACCTACTTTTTCAATACCAACACTTTTTCGCCAACAATTTACACCTTCTGTAGTTTCAATTTTATTAATTTTTTCTTTTTGCGAATTATGAAATTTGTGAATATTTGATTTTGCAAATAAAATAGCATTTTTCAATTGTTCCGAAACATTTTTTTCTGCTTCATTAATTTCTTCAACACTGCATTCTAAATTTGTTAAAACAACCTTATCAAATTTTTCCTCATATTCTAATAATTTTTTATCGCCTGCATTTTTAACTTCAAACAAAATTTCTCTCACAATATTATCAAGAGTTGCTTTTTCAAAAATTGGTCGCTCAGATAATATTTGCCATTCTGCATACTTTGGATATTTTATTTTTTTCATATTCTAAAATTTTCAAGAATTTAAAATCATTTTTTCAATAGGTATAACTAAAATACCCTCGGCACCAAGTTCGGTTAGTTTATCTATCACTTCCCAAAATTCGTCTTCTTTAACCACCGAATGAATACTGCTCCAGCCTTCGTTCATTAATGGTAGAATAGTTGGACTTTTCATTCCTGGAATACATTTTCTAATTTCGTCGATTGCAGTGTTTGGAGCATTCAGTAGAATATATTTATTATTCGACGCATTTTTTACAGCATCAATTCTAAAAATTAATTTTTGAAGAATGTCTAATTTTTCTGCCGAAATATTTTTATTAGAAATTAATACCGCTTCACTTTCTAATACTGTTTTTACTTCTTTAAGCCCATTTGTTATTAAAGTACTTCCTGTGCTAACAATATCAAAAATTCCAGTTGAGAGTCCTATACTTGGTGCAATCTCAACACTACCTCCAATTGTTTCAATTTCGGTATTAAGATTATTTTCGTTTAAAAACTTACTTAATATATTGGGATACGAAGTCGCTATTTTTTTATTATTAAAAAAATCAATTCCTGAATAATCCATAGCTTTTGGAATAGCCAAGCACATTCTACATGCCGCAAACCCCAAGTTTTTTACAACTTCAACATTTTTATCTTTCTCCAAAACTTCGTTCAAACCCAATATTCCAATGTCTGCTACTTGCTCTTCCACATATTGAGGAATATCGTCATCTCGTAAAAACAGAATTTCGACAGGAAAATTCTTTGCTTCGGTTTTTAGTCTTCGGTCTGAATAAGAAAATTTAATTCCACATTCTTTTAATAAGTTAAACGACTTTTCCGATAGTCTACCTTTTTTTTGTATTGCAATTTTTAATTTACTCATATTATATAATTTTTACTAAAGATATTTAAATTTATGAAAAAATACTTTGTTCTAAAATTTAACACAATATCTTGTTAAATTTTTTGCAAAATTAAAAATTGTTTTTTATTAAAAAATAAAAATGAAATTTATTTTGTTTTAGGCATATTAAAATAAATAATTGACAAATTTAAACGGACTTGTTTTTGTTAAAATGAAAATTTCGCAAAATTGTAATAATATTTACAGATTTTTCACATCAAATACAATGAAAATCAATACAAATAAAAAGTATTAGTTTGCTAATTTTTAATTCAAAAATAATAAAACAAAATAAAAATTATATTTATATATGACTGTTTAAATTTTTAAATGAAATTTTTTTTCAGAGTTTTACATAACATAGTATAAATAAATATTTAAGCTAAAATAATGACAAGTTATGTTTACATTTTGATATTGATTATGTAAAGTGTGTTTGTAATTTAATATTAGGTAGTTACATGTATCAGTCTATAAACCAGGAGAATAACCTTTTGACTGTTTTTTATAATTTTTTTTAAAAATAATACGTTGTAAATGACTTTATTATCAAATTATTTTAAAAAACAAGTAAAAAATTTTTTTTTATTAACTATTTTTGCACAATCTTTACATTGGATTTATTACCCTTTTTGTTAGTAAAGTCAGATATTATTTACATTTTTGATTTATAGACAAATAAACTAATATAATTTTATATCATTCTAATTAATAAGGAAATAGCAAAATGTTAGGAAAACACGAAATAGTTTGGAAAAAATGTCTTCAAATAATAAAAGACAACATACAAAAAGAATCTTTTAATACTTGGTTTCGACCAATCGTACCACAAAGCCTTATAGATGGTGTTTTGATTATACAAGTACCAAGTGCTTTCTTTTACGAGTTTCTTGAAGAACATTATTTAGATTTATTAAAAAAATCTTTGAGAGTTATTCTGGGGAAGGAAGCCAAACTTGAATATAAAATTATTGTTGATAATAGTAATTATACTAATACTACAAGAAAAAAATCGTATAAAATTCCCGGTAAAACAAGAGGTGAATTAACTAATAAACCTATGGTAATGAATGGACAACAAATTAAAAATCCATTTATTATTCCTGGTATAAAAAAAGTACAAATAAATCCACAGTTAAATTCAGAGAAATCGTTTGAAAATTTTATTGAAGGAAACTGCAATCGTCTTGGACGTTCTGCTGGCATAACAATAGCACAAAACCCTGGTAAAACATCGTTTAACCCACTTATGTTGCACAGCAAACCTGGTTTGGGAAAAACACATCTTGCACAAGCAATTGGTATAAAAATTAAGGATCAGTTTCCTGATAAAATTGTTCTTTATGTATCCGCAAACAGATTTCAAACACAATTTACAGACGCAGTAAGAAAAAACAATATTAATGATTTTACACACTTCTATCAAATGATAGATGTACTTATACTTGATGATGTTCAAGAATTTATGGGAAAAACAGGTACTCAAAAAACATTTTTTCATATTTTTAATCAACTTCACCAAGCTGGTAAACAATTAATTTTGACTGCCGACCGACCACCAGTAGATTTAGAAGGCTTAAATGAAAGGCTTTTATCTCGTTTTAAATGGGGTTTAACAGCCGAACTAACTGCTCCTGATTATGAAACACGCCTTGAGATACTCAGAAAAAAAGCTTATAACGATGGCATAGAACTTCCTGAAGATGTTTTGAAATATATTGCAACTAATGTTACAACAAGCATTAGAGAATTAGAAGGTGCATTAATCTCATTATTAGCACAATCTACACTAAATAATAAAGAAATTACTTTAAAACTTGCTCACAGTATTCTTGGGAAAATTATTAAAACAAAACATAGAGATATATCAATTGATTATATTCAAAAAGTTGTATGTGAATATTTTAAAATAGAACCAAAAGTTTTAATAGCCAAAACACGCAAAAGAGAAATTGTACAAGCAAGACAAATATCAATGTTTTTATCGAAAAACTACACAAGTGCTTCCTTATCTGTTATTGGAGCAGAAACAGGAGGGAAAGACCATTCAACAGTTTTGCATTCATACAGAACCGTAAGGAATTTATTAGAAACAGACAGAAATTTTAAAAACTATGTTGACGATATTGAAAGACAATTAAAATATTGAAATTCAATTGAAAGACAGTTGAAATTCAGCTGAAAAATACATAGTTTTAAGAAGATTTATTAGTTCTTTATATTTTTCAGTAAACTGTTGTATTTCAATTATATTAATTTTAATTAACATATTTTTTTCCATTTTTTGGTGATTTTTTTAAAAAAATCACCTTTTTTTTGAAAAAAAAAATTATATTTGCAGATTCATTAATTGAATTTCAACCGAATTTCCATTGAATTTCAACCGAATTTCAACCGAATTTCCACTGAATTTCCACTGAATTTCAACCGATTATAGAATTTAACTTATAACATAATATAAATGAGCTTTATAAACAAAATTATTGGACGATTTATTGGTAATAAATCAGCCAAAGATATAAAAGAAATAATGCCACTTGTGCAAGAAATTAATTCTGAATTTGACAAACTAAGACATATTTCAAATGATGATTTAAGAGCTAAAACAGAAGAATTAAAATTAAAAATAAAAGAAAGTACAAAAGCTTATGAAACTGAAATTGAAGAGCTAAAGAAGATATCTGAAAGCGAAGAAGTAGATTTTGATGAAAAAGAAATTTTTTATTCTCAAATAGATAAAATTGAAAAAGAAATTGTTAAGGAAACAGAAAAAGTTTTATTTGAAATTTTACCTGTTGCATTTGCTATTGTAAAAGATACTGCAAGAAGATTTTATGAAAATCCAACGATAACAGTTACTGCTACTCAATTTGATAGAGATTTATCCACAAGCATGTCAAATGTAAAAATTGAAGGAGATAAAGCTATTTACTCCAACAGATGGGTTGCTGGTGGTAACGAAATAGTTTGGGCAATGATACATTACGATGTACAACTTGTTGGAGGTATTGTTATGCACCAAGGAAAAATTGCAGAAATGGCAACAGGTGAAGGTAAAACTTTATCTGCTACTTTGCCCTTGTTTCTTAATGCTTTAACAAAAAAAGGAGCCCACCTCGTTACAGTAAATAATTATCTTGCCAAAAGAGATGCTGAATGGATGGGACCAATTTATCAATTTCATGGATTATCCGTAGATTGTATTGATAGTCATCAACCTAATTCAGATGATAGAAGAAATGCTTATAAAGCAGATATAACTTATGGTACAAATAATGAATATGGTTTTGATTATCTGAGAGATAACATGGCTACAAGTCCAGAAGATTTGGTTCAAAGAGGGCATAATTATACAATTGTAGATGAGGTTGATTCTGTTTTAATTGACGAAGCAAGAACACCTTTAATTATTTCTGGTCCAACACCTAAGAGTGATCAAACAGATTTGTTTAATTCAATGAGACCCAGAGTAAAAAACTTACATGATGTACAAAAAAAATTAGTAGCTTCTTTGCTTGTTCAAGCAAAAAAAATGATAGCTGATGGTAATACAAAAGAAGGTGGGATTATCCTGTTAAGGGCTTTTAAGGGCTTGCCAAAAAGTAGAGCAATTATAAAATATTTAAGTGAAACAGGTGTAAAAACTATAATGCAAAAAACAGAAAACATTTATTTGCAAGAAAATGCAAAACGAATGCCTGAAATTACAGATGATTTATATTTTATAATTGAAGAAAAACAAAATTCAGTTGAACTAACAGACAAAGGTATTGACTTACTAACCAGTTCGTCGGAGGATTCTAATTTCTTTATTATGCCAGATATTGGCTCCGAAATAGTTGATATTGATAAATCTGAAATTTCGGAAAAGGAAAAAGTAGAAAAAAAAGACAAACTATTAGCCGACCACGCAGTAAAATCCGAACGAATACATACAGTAAATCAGATTGTTAAAGCATACACTATGTTTGAAAAAGATGTAGATTATGTTGTTATGGATAACAAAGTGAAAATTGTTGATGAACAAACTGGTCGTATTTTAGATGGACGACGTTATTCAGATGGATTACATCAAGCTATTGAAGCTAAGGAATTTGTGAAAATTGAGGCTGCTACTCAAACATTTGCAACTATTACTTTGCAAAATTATTTTAGGATGTACAATAAACTCTCTGGTATGACTGGTACGGCAGAAACCGAAGCAGGGGAATTTTGGGACATTTATAAACTTGATGTTATAGTAATACCTACAAATAAGCCAATTGTAAGAGATGATAGAGAAGATTTAATTTATAAAACTACGAGAGAAAAATATAATGCGGTTATTGATAATATAGATAAATTAACCAAACAAGGGCGACCAATTTTGGTTGGGACTACATCTGTTGAAATTTCGGAATTATTAAGTAAAATGCTGAAACGAAAGAACATAAAACATAGTGTTCTGAATGCAAAATTGCATCAAAAAGAAGCAGATATTGTAGCTAATGCTGGATTAAGAAGCTCAGTAACAATAGCTACAAATATGGCAGGTAGGGGCACTGACATCAAACTAAGCAAAGAAGTTATACAAAATGGAGGACTTGCAATACTTGGTACTGCTCGCCATGATTCTCGTAGAGTTGATAGACAGCTTCGTGGACGTGCAGGACGACAAGGAGATCCAGGTTCTTCTCAATTTTACATATCTCTTGAAGATGATTTAATGAGAATGTTTGGCTCTGATAAAATAGCCAAAGTAATGGATTTCATGAAATTAGAAGAGGGAGAAGTTATTCAACACAAACTTATTTCAAGAACAGTAGAGAAAGCTCAAAAGAAAGTGGAAGAAAATAATTTTGGAATACGAAAGAATTTGCTTGAATATGACGATGTTATGAATGCACAACGTGAAGTGGTATATAGAAAAAGAAAACATGCACTTTATGGGGAAAGAATAGAATTAGAAATAGTAAATATGTTTTATGATGTTGCAGATGATATTGTAAATAAGTATTATGAATTTGCTGATTTTGACAATTTTAGTTACGAATTACTCAAAGTAATGTCATTAGAATCTCCTGTTGATGATAAAGAATTTATTAAACTTAATTCTGCAACAATTGTTGAACGAATTCACGAGGCTGCTTTGGCATCATTTAAACAAAAGATAAATATAATTAAAGAGAAAGTAACTCCTTTTATTAAAGAAGTTTACGAAAAACAAGCACATCAATATAAATTTGTAGTTGTACCAATATCTGACGGAAAAAGAATATTTAATGTACGAGTAAATCTTGAAGATGCTTACAATACAGAAGGACGTGAAGTGTTGAAATCTTTTGAAAAATCTGTAATGTTAGTAACAATAGATGATATCTGGAAAGGTCATTTACGTGAATTAGACGATTTGAGACAGGCAGTTCGTAGTGCTTCTTACGAACAAAAAGATCCGTTACTTGTCTATAAATTAGAGTCTTTCAATTTATTTAAACAAATGGTTAGTGAACACAACCATAAAGTAATTTCTACTTTACAGAAAACACATATTCCTATTCAGAGTTCGGGTCAAATAAAACAAGCTCCAACACGGAGAAAAGCAGACAATAGCAAATTAAATACTCAAAAAGGTGATTTTTCGGGACAACCAGAAGGTGCTCCAAAAGCAGAGAAAAAACAAGTACAGAGAATTAGAACTACCAAAAAAATTGGTAGAAATGATACCTGTCCTTGTGGTAGTGGTAAAAAATACAAACATTGTCATGGAAAAAAACAACTTGCCTGATTTTTTAAGCTAATATAATAATCTTTAATTCTTTTGAAGCTAAGATTTATAACTTTTATAAAAACTGATTTTATATTACCTTTTGGTAATTTAAAATCAGTTTTTATATTATATAATACTTTTATGGATTGCTACTAATACGCATATTTAATTCAATAAATGATTGTATAAATGCAATATAGGTGAGCTAAATTAATGTATAGGTTTAAATAGTATATTTATTGAAAATTTTAAAAACCAAATTTATAAAGCAGAAGAACTTATTAATAGAGAAAGTAATGTTTTTGGTTTAAAAGAAATGACTTCTTAGATTTGAATTTTATCTTCTTCAAAAAAATAAGCAAATATCTTGATATTATTATATT
>JAOZTW010000078.1:9533-12383 GCA_029938985.1 Bacteroidales bacterium
GTAAAATTAATTTTATAAATTATTGATAATCAATATAAAATGAAAGCAAAAACTATAGTTGATAATCTTTGAAAAACCTGAATCATATTTTTCTGCTCAATATTATTTAAGTGAAAAAGAAAAAAATAGGCAACTGCAAACTACGCCTTTATTTTAGCCTTTTTATTGTGTTGAAAAAACACTTAAATAGATAGCTAAGTACCCATACAAAAGTTTTTACACAATTGTATTTATTTAATCTGTTGGTTTATAAGCACATTATTGTATCATTGAACCATTGAATAATTGTATCATTCCTTACTAAGCATTTATTTTTAAATTTGTAGAAAAGGGTAAATTTTATTTTCGGAATAAATGACAGACATCAAGCACATTAATTTTTTAACTCAGATAACAAATCATGTATTTCAGAAAAAGGGAATAGAGTGTTTTCTGATTTATCTTTTTCAATTACCAATTTTTCGGCACTATCAATCGCCAATTCAATACTTCCTTGTGTTGTTAAAATCTGGTAAATCTTATTTTTTTTGAAATATTTATCAGATTTGTCATACCCTTTCAAATAACTAAGTAATTTTGATTTCAGACTATTATAATCTGGATAAACTCCTGTGGAATAATTAATAAAGTGAAGTAAAAACCAGAATTCAATGCAAGGCATTGTTTCGTAGAAAATAATTTGTCTTCCAATTTTGTTTTTTTTATTGTGAAGTTTATTTCTATGTTTCAGGTATTTTGAATTCTCTGTTTTGTCAGTATATATTCTGTCCATGTCGAACAGACACAACACCTTATCATATCCGTCAGTTAATAATTTCTTAGCTTTTTTTACTATTGCATCAACGTCTGAATGTTTTGGCAATTCGGGTTTTACTTTAAAGGAATATCTTTCAGTCTGTTTTAAGTCCGTAAAATAATGCCATTCTGTAATTCCCTCTCCAACAATTGCAACTGCATTTTTTAACTTTCGTCTATTTTTTTTCCTTGCCATAATTATTTAAATAAATATTTCCTAACTCTGGTTTTCCGCCAAGTTTTCCAACTTTATATGCCTTGTATATTGAAAGATTTTTATGTAGCTTAAAGTCTGACACAGAATACAATTCAGTCATTCCATTAATTTTCTCGGTAATCCAAACTGCATCTCTTCGTATAATTTCTGTTTCAAGTAAACTAATATCATGGATTGATATTATAAGTTGTGATTTTTTAGAATTAACTAAAAAAGTTTTAATGAAATGAATTACTAATTCATAGTGCAAAGAGTTTTCCAACTCGTCTATTAATAGTATAGTATTATCTCTTATTAGTTTGTTCAATACTCCCCCAAGTCCATAATATCGTAAAGTTCCCTGCGACTGCAATTCTTGTGGCATCGTATAGGTGCTTTTTTCTATTTCATGAGAAAATAATACCTGTTCAGGTGCGATTTTACCCTCTGCAATAATTTCTTGTTTTTTAGTGTCAGGTATTGGTAAGCTTTCTATTTCTGAAATCATTTTTTCAGTAAGTGCAATGTCTGTTTTACTAAATTTTATATCAGAAATATTAAAATCAGCCTTTTTCAACATTTCTAATAAAAAACTCTTACATATTATGTCCTCTTTTACTATCTTAGATGTCCAGTTAAACAATTTTGTATCTGTTTCAATTATTTTCATCATTTCTTTTTGATACCATTTGTAAATTCTATCAAGTAGATTTGAATGAATATTCGATTTTGCAAAAGCTCCAATTACAGTTGTGTTATTTAAAGTGCTTTTTGTTAGAAATATTACATCTTCATTTGTTATTTCAAGTTTTTTACCAAACTTTATTTCAGAGATATTTTTTGTTTTATTGTATTTTCTATCAAATAGTAATGCAGGCTGAGTACCTGGATAAAATTTTAAAACTTCGTTAATTATAAGTGTATCATTTAATTCTATTGAATAAATATATCTTGTGTCATCTATAAAGAAAGATAACTTAAAAAAACCGTTATCTTTTGATGACTTTTCGTTTAAAAGAAAAGGGATAAATTTCGTATTTGAAGATTTATCAGAAGGAGGATTTATTTGCAAGTATCTTAAATAATCAATAGCATATAGAAGATTTGTTTTTCCCGAGGCATTAGCACCATAGATGACTGCAAATTTTAATAATTTCATATTTCCATTATCTACAGTAAATATGTCTGAATAAGTTGTATCCTTAGTTGCTTCAAAACTTATAGTTTGCTCGTCTTTGAATGAAAGATAGTTTTTTACACTGAATTCATGTATCATTGTTTATACGTTTAATATTTGTAATAATTTTACAAAATTATCAAATAGAAATTACAATACCAATTTTTTTCAACTTATTATTTATTTAATTTATCTTCTCTTGGTTCTAAATTTTTCATGTTATTACCTCCCAGCGTCCCGCTTTCCGTCCTCCTATTCTTATTATTTTGTTTTTATTTTTCAATAGTTTTAAGTCGCGCTTTATTGTTTCAACACTCACTTTACATTTTTTGGACAAAGCAATAGATGTAATGTAGTTAAGGAATGATACAATTATTCAATGGTACAATGATACAATTATGTGATTATAAACCAACAGATTAAAGAAATACAAATGTGTAAAAACTTTTGTATTGGTACTTATTTGTTTTATTAAATCCATAATTTCTTTTTGATTATTTGTGCCTTATTTGGGTTATCGGACATTATCAAAAACTGGTGTTTTAAGATTATGTTTCTTAAATGCTTTAATAATCTTTGAAAAACCTGAATCATATTTTTCGGCTCAATATTATTTAGGAATATTAAAATACTGACCTCTAAATTAAAATTAAAAAAATCATGTAAACAGCACATTACACGA
>JAOZTW010000079.1 GCA_029938985.1 Bacteroidales bacterium
TCCTAAAAAAAATTGTTCTTGTATATAATGCTTGGGAGTTAATTCATATGGAAGAGATACTGTGAAATTATCAGTAATAATACCAACATGCAACACTTCATCAATTTGGAATGTCTATAATAATTATTACCTTTGACATATCAAAACAATATAACTAAGCCGTAAATTTTTTGGGTGTTAAACTTCTATTTTATAGGTAAATAAATTATATTTTGCAAATAAGTAGTTAATCATATATAAACGACACTTTTTAAGGTCTATTTTAGCATTATGCTTCGCTGTTAAAGATTACCATATAAGCAATATGCAAATATTTTACGCCTTGCCTAATACAAAAATAGTCTCTAAAAAAGTGTCGTTTATATACGATTACATACTTAATTACAGAATTAAACTAAACCTGTACCAAAAATTTGAAAATAAATGAAAATTGCAAACTTTGAAATAGTAAAATATAAAAGTTATAAAAATAAATGAATATCAACATCAAAAATATAATATCACAAGGTGAAAACGAGCATATTGAATTTAAAGAAAATTTCAATAATGATACTATTGTAGCCTTATGTGCTTTTGCAAATACAAAAGGCGGAAAAGTATATGTTGGTATTTCGGACAAAGGAAAAATCAAAGGTATTGATATAAAACCAGAAACAATACCGATTTCTATTAATGAAGTAAAAAATAAAACTTATCCTAATATTATTCCCGACGCAGAACTTATTGAAATAGAAGATAAAACAATACTTGTTTTTACCATAAAAGAATTTCCGATAAAACCAGTTGCAATTAAAGGAAAATATTATAAACGAATTAAAAATTCAAATCATCAACTGAATTTGCAGCAAATTGCCGATATGCACTTAAAAACGTTTAACACAAGTTGGGATAGTTATACTACAAATAATTATGCACTTGAAAATATTTCATCTGAAAAAATAAATTCGTTTATAGAAAAAAATAATAAACTGAATGATTTTAAAATAGAAGACGCTCCATTTCATGTTTTAAAAAAATATGAACTAATTAAAAACGAGCAAATTACAAATGCTTGTTACTTACTATTTGCAAAAAATGATATTTTTTCAGCAACAATTGAATTAGGACGCTTTTCTGACCCCATCAGTATTAAGGACGGTTTAACTGTTTGCTCTGATTTATTTACGCAAGTAGATGATGTTCTTAATTTTATCAAAAAACACATAAACAAAGAATATATAATTTCAGGAAATCCAGAAAGAGAAGAACGTTGGCAATATCCTATTTCTGCAATTCGTGAAATAGTTGTAAATATGATAGTTCACCGAGACTACACACATCACGGAGCCTCATCAATAAAAATTTATAACGATAAAATTGAGTTTTATAATGCAGGCAAACTTCCAAATAGCATTACTATCGAAAAATTATTAATAGGTGATTATGTTTCTGAAATACGAAATATTAAAATTGCTGGAATGTTTAAACAACTAAAATTGATAGAAAAATACGGTTCAGGTTTTTCAAGAATTATTAAAGCATTTGAAATATACAATATTAAAACACCTATATTCGAGAACTTTCAGTCTGGTTTTAAAGTGGTTGTTTTTGCCAACAAAACAAATGTCCCTGTAAATGTCCCTGTAAATGTCCCTGTAAATGTCCCTGTAAATGTCCCTGTAAATGAAAGACAAGAAAAAATTATTTCAACAATAAAAAACAATAATAACATAACAATAAGCCAATTAGCTACAACCTATAAAGTTAACGAAAAAACTATAAAAAGAGATATTAAAAAATTAACAGAATTAAAACAGATAAAAAGAATAGGTAGTGATAAAACAGGACATTGGGTAATTGTTAACAAAAAACAATGAAAATAAAATAATTCCTACAAAACAGTGTTGGTATGATTATTAACCAGTTATAAAACTGGATAAGTTAGTAAAAATTAACTTTCATAATAAAATAGTATTGAACTAATTAAACCTTTTTGATACTTCTGAAATAAGAGAATAAAAAATATGAAATTAGTAGCAATTATATTATTCGCTTATATATAGATTGAACAAGAATTTGTTATATCTATTATAATTACTACCTTTGGCGCATCAAAACGAATAATTAAGCAGTGAACTTTTTGGGTAACAAAATTATATTTTGCAAATAATTACAGAATAAATATGAACGATATAGCAATTAAATTAGAGAACATATCAAAACGTTACCGACTTGGTTTGGTGGGTACCAACACATTAAAAGGAGATGTATTAGCATGGTGGTATCATATGCGAGGGAAAGAAGATCCAACCTTAAAAATAGGAGAAGAAAACAGATTAGATAAAATTGGTGGTGATTATATTTGGGCTTTAAACAATATAAACCTTGAAGTAAAACAAGGTGAAATACTTGGAATAATAGGTAAAAATGGTGCTGGAAAATCTACTTTATTAAAATTACTTTCACGTGTTACAGGACCCACAACAGGAAATATTAAAGTAAATGGAAAAATAGCCAGTTTGTTAGAAGTAGGTACAGGTTTTCATGGAGAACTTACTGGAAAAGAAAACATTTATTTGAACGGGGCAATTCTTGGAATGACAAAAAATGACATTAACCGCAAACTTGATGAAATAGTAGATTTTGCTGGCATAGCAAAATATTTAGACACTCCCGTAAAGCGTTACAGTAGTGGCATGTATGTAAGACTTGGATTTGCTGTTGCAGCTCACTTAGAGCCAGATATTCTTATAGTTGATGAAGTGCTTGCTGTGGGTGATGCCGAATTTCAGAAAAAAGCTATCGGTAAAATGAAAGATGTGAGTAGAAGTGGGGAAAGAACAGTGCTTTTTGTTAGTCATAATATGGCGAGTATAAAACAATTATGTACTAAATGTGTAGTCTTAAAAAATGGAATAATTGATTTTATAGGAAAGACAAACAAGGCGGTTGATAATTACCTTTCAATAGCTGTAAAAACTAATGACTTAATTCTGGCGGAACGAACCGATAGAAATGGAAATGGAAATTTTATTTTTACAGATGTATTTTTTAAAAATAAAGATAATAGTATTTTAACAGACTTTTTTACAGGTGATGAAGTAAATATTGTTCTTCTTTTTAAAAAGAAAAAACAGATAGAATTATCTAAGATGATTTTTGGAATAAATATTATAGATAGTAATCAAAATATATTAACATACTGGGTTTCAGACGAAATGAATGTAACCTTTGACAATAATGCAAAAGAAGTAACACTACATATACCTAAAATTAATTTAAGAGAAGGACTGTATAATATTCGTTTGTTTGCTTCTTATAAAGACACTGTTCCTAAAAATATTTGTGATGACATTTTTAATGTCAAAACTTTGAGAATTATTGATAATATTTATTTTGGGAAGAAAACAAGAGCATCGCAAACAGCTATAATTGACGGAATATTTAAGGCATATTAGCCGTATCAAAAAGGAATGAAATTTTTTAATTATGAATGAAAAAAAAATAGGGAACGAATATATACCGTTCGGAAAACCAAATTTTTCGGAACACGAAATAGAATCTGTTGTTAAAGTGTTGAAATCTGGTTGGATAGGAATGGGAAAGGAAGTAATAAAATTTGAACAAGAATTGGGCATTTTTTTAAATTCTCAGAGTGTTGTTACAGTAGATTCTTGTACATCTGCACTTTTTTTGTCTTTGCTTGTAAGTAATATAAAACAAGGCGATGAAGTTATTTGTCCATCATTAACTTGGTGTAGTACTGCAAATGTGGCACTTTTTTTGGGAGCAAAAGTTGTTTTTGCCGACATTGACAAAACCTCTTTAAATATTAATATCAACAGTATTAAAGAAAAAATAACAAAGAAAACCAAAGCTATAATTGTTGTCCACTATGGTGGGCTATCTATTGATGTCAAAAAATTAAGAGAAGTTATACCTAATAATATATCAATTATTGAAGATGCAGCCCATGCACTTGGAGCAAATTATCCTGATGGTTCTTTGGTCGGCTCATCTGAAAATTTAACTTGTTTTAGTTTTTATGCCAACAAAAACCTATCCACCGCCGAAGGTGGTGCAATAGCAGTTACTAACACCGAACAAGCCGACAGGTTAAAATCTTTACGACAACACGGAATGCCAATTAACGCCTGGAAACGTTTTTCAAACCCTAAAAATAAATTGTATTCACAAGTAACACAATTAGGGTATAAAATGAATTATACCGACCTACATGCAACTATTGGAAGAGTACAATTAAAAAGACAAGAAAATTTTGCTATTATTAGACATAATATTGCGAAAAAATATTACGAAGATTTAAAAGATTTAAAACCTGAAATTAAATTTCAAACAAATATTACAAACAAAACACATGCCCTACATTTATTTGTTATTCAATTACCTATTGACAAACTAAAAATTACAAGGGATGAGTTTTTACAGAAATTGAGAGACAAAAATATTGGAGCAAGTTTACACTATATGCCACTACATTTAATGTCGTTTTACAAAAAGAACATTTCATTACCAAACACTGAACATGTTTTTGAACGAATACTAACATTACCAATAAGTGCGAGTATTAATGACTCCGAAACGAACTATATAATCAAAGAATTTAAAGAAATATTTTTATCAAATTTAAAATAAAATGAATAATAATAAATATAATTTTGGCGGAAGGCTAACAGAAGAATTTCCTTCTCAAATAAATGTAGATTTAACAGACCAGTGCAATTTAGCGTGTATTCACTGCTCTCATACCGACTATGTAAAATCCAAACACTATTCAAAAATTTTTTTACCCAATGAATTTAACACAAAAATGATAGATGAAGTAAAACTTAGAGGCAAAGGTAAAACACAATATGTTAGATATACAGGAAGTGGTGAACCGTTGTTACACTCCAAAGTATTTACAATTCTTGAATATGCTGTGAAAAATTCTGGAACAACAATTTCGTTAACAACAAATGGAACAATAATGAATAAAGAAAAAGCAAAAAAATTGGTAGATATTGGCGTACATGTAATTGATATTAGTATTGATGCTTTTAAACCTGAAACATACAAAACTATACGTAAAAATGGTAAATTGGAAGTAACAAAACGTAATATTTTAAATTTAATAGATTATATTAAAAAAAAGGGTAGTAAAACAAAAGTAGTGGTTAGTTTTATTGAACAAAAAGAGAACGAGGGAGAAGCAGATGATTTCGAGAAGTTTTGGAACAATGCAGGTGCCAATTATGTTGTTGTACGAAGATTACATTCAGATAGCGGATTAAAGCAGGAATTAGCAGTTTCAAAACGCAATGAATTGAAAGACAAAGAACGTCGCCCTTGTTTGTATCCATGGGAGAGAATAGTTTTAAAAGCAAACGGGAAAATTTCTTTTTGCCCGTCTGACTGGATAGGTGCTTCATCAATTGTAAATATTTCGCAAAAAACAATATCGGAAACATGGAAAGGAAATTTTTATAAACAGTTAAGAAACGCACATATAGAAAACAATTACAGTAAACATTCGTTTTGCGAACAATGTCCCGATTGGAATTTAACCAAATGGCCAGATGACGGCAGAAGTTATGCTAATATGGTTGAAGAATTTAAGGACAATGAATAAAAAAATTGAAATATATCATTCAAAACCTTTAATAACAAAAAATAATATTTCAGATGTTAGTAATATATTAAATTCGGGAATGATAGCGCAAGGCAATATAACTTCTGAATTTGAAACAGCCTTTGGAAATTGGTTTGGAATAAAAAATAAAGCAATAGCAACAGGAAGTGGTACTGAAGCCATAATTTTAGCATTAAAAGCTATAAGAATAAAACAAAATGATGAAATAATACTTCCATCTTATGTCTGTACTTCATTGCTCCAAGCTGTTGTTGCTCTCGGAGCAAAGCCAATTTTGTCGGATATGAATAACAAATGGCAACTTACTCCCGAACATGTTAAATCATTAATAACAAACAATACAAAAGCAATTATTATTCCTCATTTATATGGAATATTTACGAATATAAAACCATTTAAAAGTTTAGAAATACCTATTATAGAAGATTTTGCACAAGCAATAGGAAAAAAAGAAAGTGAAATAACTGGAGACATTGCTGTATTTTCGTTTCACCCAACAAAATGCCTAACAACAGGCGAAGGAGGAATATTAATTTCAAATAATGAAAATATTATTGATAGTGCGAAAAAAATTATGGCAAATAATAATTATACAACTCCTATTCAAATATCTCGCTTGTCAAATATGGCTGCATCATTAGGTTTAAGTCAATTAAGAGACTATCCCAGTTTCTTAAATAAACGACAAAAAATAGCTGACAAATATATTAAGAGTTTTAACTTTTTGTTCAACAACGAAATTAATTATTTAAGAACAGTAAATACAATGTTTTTTAGATTTCCCCTTATAGTAAAAGGAGGAATTGATAGATATGAAAAATTATTTGCAACAAAAGGAATACATGTCAGAAAAGGTGTAGATAAATTACTACATAGAGAGTTAGGCTTAAAAGACTACAACTTTCCTAATTCAGTTTTTTTGTTTAGCAACACAATTTCACTCCCTATATATCCCGCTCTCACGGACATAGATGTAGATTATATTATTGAAGAAACGATAAAAATATTTTCCAAAAATTAAATAAATAATGAAAATAGCAATACTACAATCAAACTACATTCCTTGGAAAGGCTATTTTGATATTATAAATATGGCAGACGAATTTATTTTATACGACACAGTTCAATTTACCAAAAATGACTGGAGAAATCGTAATAAAATAAAAACGCATCAAGGAGTAAATTGGATTACAATTCCTGTAAAACATTCAATAACTCAAAATATTAATGAAATAAAAGTCTTAAATAACAAATGGAGACGAAAACATTGGCAAACGTTAAAACTGAATTATTCAAAAGCAAAATATTTTAATGAATATAAACATATTTTTGAAAATTTATATTTAAATTCAGATGAAACATTTTTGAGTAAAATTAATTATAATTTTATTGATGAAATAAATAAAATACTTGGTATAAAAACAAAAATAACCTGGTCGTCTGAATATGAATTATTTGGAAAGCAGAATGAAACTTTAATAAATATTTGTAAACAAGCCAAAGCAACAGAATATATATCTGGACCAGCTGCAAAAAAATACTTAAATAACAACTTGTTTGAAAAGGAAATAATAAAAATAACTTGGATGAATTATTCTAATTATCCAACATATAATCAACTTTTTCCGCCATTTGAACATGCAGTAAGTATTTTGGATCTAATTTTTAATGAAGGAGAAAATGCGAATAAATACTTAAAAAATTTAAAATAATGGTAAATCAAAAAATTAATTTACATTTAACACACGAAGATAAATTTTTAGATTTTTTTATTAAAAATACTAAGAAATTTTCAGGTACAAAAAACAGATATATTGTTTATTCATACAATGACAAGGTTGAATTTATAAAATCAAATGAAATAGAAATAGTAAAAGCCGATATTGACGAATTAAAACATAAAATAGGAAATATTGAACAGTATAAAACTATTTATATTCACTTCTTAGGCGATTTTCTTATTGAATATATTTACCAATTGAACAGTAATATTAACCTTGTTTGGATATTTTGGGGGGGGGACGGTTTTGGTAAGTTGAAAAATTATCAAACCTATTTTTGTCTTGAACATAAAACAAAAAAAATATATTCAAAAATATTGAAAAATAATAAAATAATATGGTATAAAAATTATAAACAATTTAGAGCAAACAAAAAACAAACAAAAAATATTATATACAAATTTAAAAATATACTTCCTAAATTTAATTATTTTGCTATTTTTATTTACGGAGATTATTTACTGATGAAAAAAAAGTTAAATATTTCTGCCACATTTTTCAATTTTAATTATTTTACCACACAACAGATTATCTCACAACAAATTATACCAAAAAATATTAATAATGAAAACGATGAAATAAATATTTTAATAGGAAACTCTTCAACACATACTAATAATCATATTGATGTTTTTGATAGGTTTTCTAATATTAATTTAAGTAAAATAAAAAAAATATACTGCCCACTTTCTTATGGTAAAATAATAGAATATAAAAAAGAAGTTATAAAGTATGGACAAATAATATTTAAAGAAAATTTTGTTCCTATAACAGATTTTATGCCTTTGAAAAAATACCAACAATTTTTAAGTTCAATTAATATTGCTGTTTTTGGAAACATAAGGCAGCAAGCTGGTGCCAACATAATATCATTATTGGCTCAGGATTGTTGTGTGTATATGAATAATAAAAGTACACTTTATCAACAACTAAAAACTTTTGGTTTTGTTATTTTTGATATTGATAAGGATTTAGCAAAAAATATTGAAAACGAACATTTTTATTTGTCCAAAACAGAAAAACTACATAATAAAAAAATTTTAGAGGAAAATTTTGGAGAAAAATCTACCCAAAAAAAATATCAAAAATTATTGGAGTTGTAAATCAAAAAAAATCAAAAAATGAAATTAAATTTTATCATAGTTGGAGCACAAAAAGCAGGCTCTACATTTTTGCACCAAATAATAGCAGAACATCCACAAGTATATATGCCACCAATAGAAGTTCCTTATTTTGAGAGTCCTGATTACGAAAATGATGGTTTTGCAAGAACTGAAAAACTTTTTGAAAATCAAAATGAAAATTTGAAATTTGGAATAAAAAGACCCTCATATCTATATCTTGATAATGCAACAAATAGAATAAAGAAACATTATCCAGAAACAAAAATTATAATTTCTATTCGCAACCCCTACAAGAGATTCCTCTCTGGATATTATCATAATATTAACTCTGGTTTTTTAGGTTTGTATAAATTTAACAAAGGGGTAAGTAAAATAATAAATAAAAAGCTACCTGCCAAATACAAAAGAGCATACGAAGTGCTGGCTTATAGTTTATACGCAGATGGTATTAACAAATACATTAATTTGTTTGGACGTGAAAATGTTTTAATACTCAATTTTGATGAACTTAAACAAGCCGACAAATCTAATTTTGTAAAAAAAATATATTCATTTCTTGATATAGAAAATAACTACAAACCAAAAAATATTAACACAAGACCACAAGCGGTGGTGTATCAGTTGTTTCGTTTGAGAGTACTAAGGTTGCGAAATAGATATTTATTTACTTACAATGCAGACCGAACACGACTTGAGGTTAGAGAAATGAATAAATATGAGAGAAAATTTGTAGAATATATTAATAAAATTGACGAAAAATGGTTGAAAAAAAGATTTCACAAAAAACCAGAAAAAATTGAGTTCCCTAATATTCTTTGTAAAATGTTAAATGAAGATATTGAAAAAACAGAGAAGATAACAAACTTAAATTTATCTGATTGGAAGCAGGTTGAAAAATGAAATTATATAAAGCAAGTTAAGACTTTGTTATGGAAAGATTAAACAAAAATGATAAAAAACTACAGCAAAATAAAAATGGATATTACAAAAATTTTAAGTTCAAGAACAGAAACACGAAAACTACCTGAAAATTTAAATGAAAAAGATTTATTGATTTTTGAACATGAGTTAAATAAAGACCTACAAGCAACAAACTTATATGTATTGAATAGCGTATATATAAACTCCGATTTTTTTGTTTTCAAATATTTTAATCCAATATATAACACAAATATAAATTCATCAAGAATTTTAAACAAAAAATATTCAATTAAAAATAAAATAATATTTTTTTATCAAAACCAAATAAGAAGAAAAAAACTGAAATTTGAAACAGCTTTTTGGTTGACAGATAATTGGAGTAAAAATTATTTCCATTGGTTTACAGACGTTTTACCGAAGTTATATATTGTAAATAAAAATTATAAAAACGAAATAGTAATACTGAGGAAAGGTTTTGAAAATATTGATTACATTAAAAAAACATTACAAATGTTCGAAAATATTGAATTTCAATATATAAGAACATTTCAAATTGCAAAAATAAAAAAACTTAATATAATTTCACCAACCGCTCCAACGGGAAATTATAACAGCGATTTAATAAAAGAAATGCGTTTTTTTTTACTCTCTTTATTTTCAAAAAAAATAAGTAAAAAAACAGTAACACGAATTTTTATAAGCAGAAAAAAAGCAAGAAATAGAAAGGTTATTAATGAAACCGAAATAATATCGGTACTTAAAAAATATGATTTTGAAATAATAGATTTTGAAAATTATACTTGGTTAGAGCAAATGCAATTTTGCTTTAATGCCGAATATTTAATCGGAGTTCATGGTGCAGGACTTACTAATATGCTGTTTATGAAAGATTATTCAAAAATTTTAGAACTACGAAGAAATGATGACACTCACAATAATTGTTATTTTTCGCTTGCTAATGCTTTAAATTTCAAATATTTTTATCAACTTAGCAAAGTAGATGACTATAAAAAACGTACACAGGAAAATAATTTTTATGTAGATAAAAACGAATTAGAAATTAATATAACCGAAATGATAAAAATAGATAAATGAAAAAACTTGCACCAATAATACTATTTGTTTACAACCGCCCTTGGCATACACAACAAACTGTAGAAGCTCTACTAAAAAACGATTTAGCTTCCCAAAGTGAATTGTTTATTTATGCCGATGGTGCAAAACAAAAAAATGCCCCACAAGTTTTAGAAGTTCGCAAGTATATAAAAACAATAGCTGGTTTTAAGAAAATAACAATAATAGAACGAGATAAAAATTGGGGTCTCGCTGATAATATTATTAATGGAGTAACCGAAATAGTGAATAAATATGGGGAGATAATTGTAATGGAAGATGATATTGTTGCCTCAATAGGCTTTTTGAAATATATGAATGAAGCTTTGCAAATGTATAAAGATAAAGAAAGTGTTGGGTGTATTCATGCTTGGAATTACAACTTAGAAACAAGATATAAAGAATCTACTTTTTTTTTAAAAGGTGCTGACTGTTGGGGGTGGGCTACTTGGAAAAGAGCATGGAAACATTTTAATTCCAATGGAGAAGAATTATTACAAATGGTAGAAAAAAAGAATTTGATTTTTGATTTCAACAGAAGAAATACACATCAATTTTATGAAATGTTAAAATATCAGATTTTGGGCAAAAATAATTCATGGGCAATACGCTGGCATGCCTCACTGTTTGTTTTAAACAAATATTGCTTGCAACCAACAAAGGCAATTGTGAAAAATATAGGTTTAGATAATTCTGGAACTCACTGCGGTGATACGAACATTATACAACAGCCGATTGATAATATTAAACTGAAAAATATTATAATAATAGAAAGTGATTGGTTTTTTAAAACATATAAAAAACAATTCCTTAATTTGCCTAATAAAAAATTACAACTGTTTAAACTGTTAAAACTCTTTATTCCGCCAATTGTTTTAAAGATTAAAAATAAATTGATAAGGAAAGAAATTAAAGAAAAAATAAAAGAAGAAAAATACGGCTGGTTTGGCAACTACACATCGTGGGACGAGGCAAAAAAAGAATGTACAGGATACGAAACAGATATTATTCTGCAAAAAGTTAAAAACACTCTACTAAAAGTAAAAACGGGCGTAGCCGTTTACGAAAGAGACTCTGTTATTTTTGATAAAAAAGAATATTCAGAAAATTTACTTATTGGACTTTTAAAAGCCGCTTCCGAAAACGATTATAAATTAAACGTTTTAGATTTTGGGGGGTCTTTAGGAAGCACTTATTATCAAAATAAAGATTTACTACAACATTTAAAAGAATTTTCGTGGAATATTGTTGAGCAAGAAAATTTTGTTAAAGAAGGAAAAAAAACTTTTGAAAATGAAGTTTTGAAATTTTATTCTAATATTGATGATTGTTTAAAAGAAAATAAAATAAATGTTTTAATTTTGTCAAGTGTTTTACAGTATTTAGAAAATTATGAAAAATATATAAACAATCTTTTAGAATATGATTTTGAATATATAATCATCGACAGAACTTCTTTTATTAATAAATCCAAAACTCGTATAGCAAAACAAATAGTTCCAGAATTTATTTATAAAGCAAGTTATCCAATTGCTTTTTTTAGCGAAAATAAATTTTTGCAACAATTTAAAGAAAAATATACAGTAGAAAAAGATTTTTTTAGTTTTTGTGACCCACAAAAATATATTTTAGATAACACAACGCATGGATACTGGAAAGGCTTTATCTTAAAAAGAAATATTGTTTTATAAGACAATTAATATTTGTGATTTGCCTAAAAGCAATAAAGGGCATTCATAGAATATAATCACACAAGCCCAAAACGAACAAATTTAATTTTAAAAGAATAAACCTA
>JAOZTW010000621.1 GCA_029938985.1 Bacteroidales bacterium
AGCTACGTTCCTGAATTAAATTGACGACACAAAGCCCGAACCCGTTAGCGGTAATCACAAAAAAATAGATATATGAACCAAGAAAAATATTTATACCGAATTACACAGTTGCTTTCTCGATTTAAGGAGCAAGTAAAAATACTTTCTGCAAATAGTGAATTTAGTATTAACATACATGCAGAGAATATTCTAATTAAAATTCTAAATTTACTATATGATTGCGATTTAGAGAATACAAATTATAGCGAAGGAAAAACGTATCCAAGTATTGATTTAAGAGATAAAAACGGGAAAGTTGCTTTTCAAATAACCTCTACGGCTAATCTCGAAAAAGTAAAAGATACGATTAAAAAGTTTATTAAATATGATATTTATAAAGATTTTGACAAATTATATATATTTATCATTACTAATAAGCAAACAAAATACGACCAAGATAAAATCAATGTGGAAACAAAAGGTCTATTTACGTTTAATAAAAGTCAAATTCATGATAGAAGTGATTTATATAAAAAGCTTAATGAAAAAAATGATTTAGATGTAATAAAACAAGTGCATAAGTTACTTGAACAGCAATTTAGTGACAAGAAAGAATTTGATAAGTGGGATATATATTGTAAGGGGCTTGAAGAATATGACAAATACCTAATAAACAAATTCAAATATATTGACATTAAGGGATTTTCACCAAAAATAAATAATCAACAAGTAAAAATAGGATTAGATAATATCTATGTGCCTTTGTTTCTTTCAAACGAAAAAAACATCAGGGTATCAGAAAAAACATATCCTAACAAGAGAATTAACAAAGAAATATTTAAAATAGAAGGACTAATTCAACGAGAGAATAGAATAGCGATATTGGGTGATCCAGGTTCTGGAAAATCTACTATTTTAAAATTCCTTGCTTATACTATTAGTTCTATGCGAACTAATAATGCTTTTTATTCTGATTTTGTTCCTCTTTATTTGCGAATAGCTGATTATGCCCGTTTTTATTCTACATATCAAAAATCATTATCAGAGTATATAATAGACCATTATGAAAAAAAGTTTGAAAAACTATTTACAGAGAGTTTGGAAAATAAATCAATGATTTTATTGTTTGATGGTCTTGACGAAGTAAATCAAACAGAATTAAGACATGATATTGTAAATGAAATAAATAATTTCATAGCATTATATCCATCAAATAAAATTATAGTAACTTCCAGAATAGTGGGCTATTCTGAAACGAGATTAAGTAGTTTATTTGAACATTTTGAGATTTTAGCTTTTGAATTACCACAAATTAAGAGTTTTGCAAGAAATTGGTATTTATCAATAGCAAAAAATTCTAACGAAGATAAAAAAGTAGCGGAACAAAAAGCAAGTATTTTAATAAAATCAATATCAAGAAATCAATCTGTTATTAGATTAGCAAGAAATCCACTTCTTGTAACTATTATTGCTTTAATTGATTATCAAAACTTGACATTACCTGAAAGACGTGCAGATTTATATGACATAGCTACATACACTTTGTTAGAGAATTGGGTTAAATTAAGGCGTAACACAAGAAAAATTACATTTGACACAAAAGGTCTTATAGAAATATTAGCACCAATTGCATTTTATATGCATGAAAAATATTCTGATGGTTTGATTGTAGAAGATGTATTTCAGCAATTGTTAATTAAATCTTATAAAACAATATATCCATTTTCACCGCAAAAGGAAATCCAAAAAGATGTAAAGGATATTATAAATTTTATAAGGGAAGATGCGGGGTTTATTTTTGAAAAAGGAAGAAACAAGAAAAATTCAGCATTATTTGGATTTGTTCATTTAACATTTCAAGAATATTTTGCAGCGATAGAATTTGCATCAAGATGGCAAGAAGGAAAATTAAAGAATAATCTAAAAAAATATCTATTTGACCCAATTTGGCATGAAGTTATACTCTTGACAGCTTCCCAGTTCAAATTATTAGATAATTCCCGTATCGGTAGAGAGAAAGCAACAAAATTTCTCTCAGAAATTATAAATGTAGATGATGAATTTTTAGAAATCAGAAGACCTCTTTTTATCGTTTATAAAGCTCTTATAGACGAAGTTGAAATACAGCCAACATTATTTGATAAATTAACCAGTTTAGTTTTTGATGATATTCTATCAATTAATGAAACATATGGAGATGAATTTAAATCACATGGTGTTCGGCAATACCAACATCTAATAGGCGATCTCCTAAAAACAAGAAACTATGGAAAATATTTATTGAGTAAAATTAATTCTATTGTATCTAAAAGTAACAATATAACACTTGTTAATAATTTACTATACATTCTCATGAATTCATCTGATGTTGATATAATAAGAGCTGAAATAATCAAAATTATAAAACAAAAAAATAATCAAATAAATGAAACAATATTTTCTTACAATGTTGTTTATCCTGTTGCTAATATCGTAGCATCGGAAGAATACAAGGTAGGAATAATTGAATTTATTAATACATCTGAATTTATTGATAATTTCACAAGAATACCTACTCAATATTTTAATGCGCTAATTCCAGAAGAAAGATTTAGTTTCGGCATTACAGAATTAAAGAAAAAATCAAATAATGTAGATAATATTATAGAAGCGATAAAATTTGCTAAATCAAAAAAAATTAAACAACATATAGCAGAAAATATTTTGAGTTCCATAAGTTGGTATGGTCTTCAAAATAAAATTGATTATCGCAACGAACTTGAAAAGAGCTTACCAGAAATTAATCTAAAAAAAATAGATAAATATATTGAAAAAGAGAAGAAAGAAATTGATGAAAATATAGAAGAAAGGTTAATAGCCAGCTTTGGGGAAATACAAGTTTTAAAAGAAGATAACTTTAAAGCATTACAAATACGAAATGACAAGATTAGTCTATTTACGAAATATCCTATTGAAGAGCGTTTTGATTTAGTCGATAAATTTGATAAAGGTTTTAATGAAATAATTGATTTTCTAAATCTTATCCAACCCGTTATAACAGGGAGAAGTAATTTTATTAATTTCTCTTCTATTGATAATGTAAAGCTTTTTACGAAATATCAACAAGATTTATATTGGAGAAACGATATTCGAAACCAAAAAGAACCAATTATCAATATCTTACTATCTTATATTACTGAAAAAGAAATATGTGAAAGTCATTTTGAACGATTGCTTTCATATAGTAGAGAAATAATACATGAAAGGATTAATATAAAAGATAATTATAAGACAGATGAATTTATAAATAGTGTTAAAACAAGCAATTTAGAAACATATCAAAAGTTATTGGTATTAAGTTTTGTTTCAAAAAAATCTAAATACAACGAACTAATAAAACCAACGATTGAACTGTTTAGGGCAACCGATGATAATGATTTAAAGAATATATTATATAACATTTTAAATACTGTATTGAAATAAAACCGCTAACAGCGGCTTGGTGGCGGGCATTTTTTA
>JAOZTW010000622.1 GCA_029938985.1 Bacteroidales bacterium
CTCCTATTGAGGTGAAAATTTGCAATAACAATAAAGGTTCCTTTAGCAAAAAAGACAGTATAAAAATATATAATGGTATTTCTGAATATATAAAAGAAAATAATAAGAATAATTATGAAAATTATCAATATAGAGATTTAATAAAAGACTCATGTATTAATTGCACAAAATTCATTTTACATCCATCAGAATTTGTTGTTTTATCTAAATCAAAAAAATACCCTATTGAATTGGATTTTGACTATATTGAGATAGTTATTTATGGATCCAGAATTGTATGTGAAGGCGATTTTGTTTCCTCTCTTTTTCATTTAGATGAAAAGAAAAAATATTATATTGTATTTCAAAAATAGTTTTATTTACAGAGGGAGGAAACCTCTTTTTTTAGAATAATAATTCTTGTAAAAAAACTTAATTAAACTCCATTTATCTAAACAAAAAAAATATGTCCAAAAAATATATACCAATAAATAATTACGTAGATAGTTTACCTCAATATATTAGTGAGTCAGCTCAAATAGATAGTATTGCGTTGTATGACTTTATTGATTCACCAGTTTCAACTGGTTGGGGCACAAAAGGAGAAATAATTTATGTAGATGATATTGTTTTTGAGATATTTCAAAATTGCACAATTAAACTACCAAACTTAAATAATTCAACCATAATACCTTTTGACTCTATAGATGGCTTAAATTTTCAGATAAATTTATATAATATTGATTTAATTTTTAATATTCAGTCTCAAAAATTGATTCCAGTATTTTTAAATACTGAGAATGAATGGGAGGAAAAAATAATCGAACCATTATCTGTTGAGTTTTCATTGCAAAAAGTGAATATAGATTACAATTCCCAGAATCCACTAAATATTATTGCTAATGAAGATACAATAATTACTTACGATAATTTTAAAATTAAAAATACAAGATACATTGTTGAAGTAAGGATGTTGTCGCTTTTTGTAGCTCCAGACAAAAAACTCGAACTGAATATAACATCTGCAATTTTGCATTTTCCTAAAATAAATGGATTAAGAGAAATTAGTCATTCAACGGAGTTAGGAACAAATTTAGCAAATATTTCATTTAACCAAGGATTAAGTGAGATTGTTTTTTCAGGAACTTTTAATTTGAAATTAAAACAAGGGACAATTCTTCATTCTCTTTTTATTATATATGATATTATTATTATTGATATTGCAGAATACAACGTAGAAATTAATGAAAACAGTGTAGAGCAAGATATTAACGGTAATATTTTTCTCCCTTATATTGAACAAAGCGAACCAGAAGAAGAAGAAAATAATTATCCACTCAAGCTTGAATTTGGTGAAGATAGTTTAAATCTTTATGTTGAAATTGATATAGAAAATCCTATAATTTTTAATATAGCTCAATTATTTGAACTTACTTTTACTGAAATAAATATAGATATTAATGACGCTGGATTTACAGACACAACACGTATCGCTGGCGGCATTACCATTCCGAGTTTTTCTCAAAATATTGATTTTGAAATTTCTGCACATAAAAACGAAGTCTCAGATTATTATTACATGCAGTTAGAAATATTAGCTGCTACTTCTTGGCTTTCGTTATTTAATCTTTTTGTATTAAAATTTGATAATTTAAGCCTAACTTTAGATAGAGATGGATTTACAGATGACAATACAACTATTTCAGGAAAATTTAAAATTCCTGTTTTATCTGATACTGAATTAGATTTTGAAATTTCAATAAAAGAGAATGTAGAAGGACAAAAATATCTACACCCTGTTGTTGCAACTTCAGGAAATGTGTTTGTTTTTTTCAATTTTTTATCGTTAGAATTTACAGAATTTGAATTTTCATTTAACCAATCTGGTTTCACAGTAGAAGATTATTCAATCAAAGGCGTAGTAGGTTTACCCATTATTGATGATGGTTTAGAGTTAGAATTTGATACTTCTTTAGAAGAAGATGCATCCCTAAATAAATTTATAAGAGTTGTAACAACATCACCATCTAATAGTTGGTTTTCATTACTTGGTCTTCTTCAAATACAAATAAACAGCCTTGATTTTTCTTTCAACCAAGACGGATATGTACAAGGTGAGATAAATACTATTAATGCAAAAGTAGAACTACCAATTTCTGGAGATGAGTTAGGTGTAACGATTCAACTCACTAATGATTCATCAACATTATCCATTGGTGCATTTACTATTGATTACGATTTTTTTCAATTGGACTTTACTTCATTTACAATTGTTTATAATTCAAGCACAAATGAAATTTCTGTTAATTCAGATTTAACTATAGTGTTTGATTCTTCAACCTCTGTTGCTGCATCACTAAACTACGACGATGAAAATAATACTTTTTTGGTCGCAATACAGGAGTCTTTTAGTTTAGACTTAGAATTAGTAGAATTAAATTTTGATTCTCTAAGTTTTAATATTAATAGTACTGGAGTACAAGGATTAACAGGAAGTGCTACTGTAAAAATAGGAGAAGACGTATTGCAAAGTTCAAGTGGACCTATATCATTTGCTTTATCCTATAGTTCGTCTATCCTTTCTATCTCAACCCCTACTGAATTTACTTTTGGTATAGAATTATTTAATCTAACATTTTCGCCTGATACTAATAATGACGATAAAAGTTTTAGTATTGATATTGAAAAAGATGCTGGTTCGATTGCCTTAACAGCAATATCTGCAAATATTTCATCTGTTGTTATAGCAGAATATGAACTTGATGGGGGGTTTGGGATGACTTATGATGGTACTGCATTTTTGTTAGAAGCCACTTCAAGTTTTTCCATTGCAACCGACTTATTAAATATAACTTTAGAAAGCTTAAGCTTTGGTATAATACTAAATGATACAAATATTGTAATAGATAATTTTTCTTCAACTATTACATCTGTTGAAATAGCGGGACAGCCAATTATTGAAGGTTCAAATTTCTCATTAGGATATGATGATATATTAACACTATCAACCGCTGACGAATTTACTTTAGGTATAGAATTATTTAATCTAACATTTACAAAACCTGAGGGAGACGACACAAAAAGCTTTAGTATTAATATTATAGAAAATAATGGTTCGATAGCATTATCAGAACTGTCTGCAAATATTTCATCTGTTAAAATAGCGGAGTACACACTTGGTATAGGATTCGATATTGACTACCAAAATGCTACTTTTTTATTAACCGCTTCAAGTTTTACCATTGATACCGACTTATTAAATATAGATTTTGAAAGTTTAAGTTTTGGTATAACAAAAGATGAAACAAATATTGTAATAGATAATTTTTCTTCAACTATTACATCTGTTGAAATAGCAGGACAGCCAATTCTTGAAGGTTCAAATTTCTCATTAGGATATGATGATAATATATTAACACTATCAACCGCTGACGAATTTACTTTAGGTATAGAATTATTTAATCTAACATTTACAAAACCTGAGGGAGACGACACAA
>JAOZTW010000623.1 GCA_029938985.1 Bacteroidales bacterium
AATTTTATAAATTATTGATAATCAATATAAAATGAAAGCAAAAACTTTAGTTACTTATTATTTCATTTTCACTAAAATAATATTTAACCCACATTATTCATGAATTTTTACTATTACAAAACAGAACGAACTATAAACTAAGGCATACTCTATATTTTTATTTTCAAAAATGCTCGCATTTTATGACATGTTTCATTTATGGTTTACATTTTTATCAGGCCACGTGCTTTAAATACCTCATTCTACACAGGGCTTTAGCCCTTTTAATGCTCAGATAATAAATGACTAAAGCCATATCTGTTCTATTTATCAATTTTATCCACGCCCTAAAGGACGTGGCAACTGATTAAAAAGTGTCAACTATTTTTCATTTATTTGAAACATGCCAAAATTTAGTTTATTTCAGTAGATAATTATAATCAAGTTAGATAAAATGGAAGAAAAAGAGAAACCAAGACTTTCTAGATTGACAGCAATATTAACTCAGCTTCAATCCTCCAGAATAGTTACTGCAACGCAACTTGCTGAAAGGCATAAAGTAAGTGTAAGAACAATATACAGAGACATTCGTGCTTTGGAAAAATCTGGAATACCTATTGTAACCGAAGAAGGCAAGGGTTATTCAATAATGGAGGGTTATCGTCTTCCTCCTGTTCTATTTACAGATGATGAAGCCAATGCACTAATTACTGTAGAGCAGTTAGTGATTAGAAGCAAAGATCAATCGTTTAGCAAAAATGTTTCGAGTGCAGTAGAAAAAATAAAATCGGTTTTAAGATATTCTCAAAAAGTGAATGCAGATTTACTGACAGAAAGAGTCTTTTTTGATGGCAATCAATATGAAGAAAAATCAAGCAACAATCTAATGCAGATTCAATCATCTATTATTCATTTTCAGGTATTGAAGATGGTATATTATTCTTCTGTAAAAAAACGAACAACACGAAATATTGAACCTTTTGCTATTTACAGCACCAGCGGAAATTTTCTGCTCATAGCATTTTGTAGGTTAAGAAACGATTTTAGAGTTTTTAGAATAGATTATATAGAATCACTTGTTAGGCAAAACGAAAAATTTACACCACACAATATGACTATACAAAAATATTTTGAAGAATATATAAAAAAATAATAACACCCCTGACATACCTTTGTCTCTACGCTATATTATCTTTGCATTATTATTAACTAAAAAAATATATAAAAATGGAAATTATTAGCATAGTAGTGTTGTCATTATCAGGTCTCTTGTTGGTTTATGCGGGTACAACAAGGTTAATCAAACCTCTTAAATCCTTTTGTCTAAAAAGCTATTTAGATGATTCTAAAATTAAAATGGAAGGCAAGGTTGACATATTTAATGAAATGAGAGGAGCAGGTACCTCTTTAGCTGTTGGAGGAATAATTATTGGGCTGGGTACTTTAATATCTGAATTAATGTTAGCATCGTTTGTTGTTGCAATCATTATTTTTCTTGGTCATGCATTAGGAAGATTAGTAAGTTTGGGCTTAGATGGTAAACCAAATAAACAGCTTGTTCAAGGATTAGTTAGCGAATTAGTTTTGGGGGGGGCAAATGTTTTTTGTCTTGTTTATTCCTTGATTTAGAAATTTATATTAAAACAATTAATATAATTTCTTTACTGAAAAGTTTTCCCGACTTTTCAGTACAGGAAAAAAAATGATTATACAAGTAAAATAGGGCGTTTTTCATAAGTGTAAAGTACAAGGCATTTTTATTTTTCAAATACCGCAGTTTACTTATTGTAAATGAGGATTTTAAAATAATCAAAACAACGCAATAATTTGCATTTATGAAAAATGCATAAAATAGCTATAAAATTAAATGTCCAGTTTCATTGACTAAATTTTTGAGCTCTGTACTTAGGCATATCAAAATAAATAATTAACCTTTTAAACTTGTTCTTTTGAATTTTATCTTCTTCAAAAAAATAAGAAAATATCTTGATATTATTATATTTATTGAATTGGTAAAAATAAAAATAACATCGCTTAAATTGGTTAATTATTTATTTTAATATGCCTTATTATTTCATTTTCACTTACACACAAATCATAACTTTTTCTATCATTTTTGTTCTTATATCCAACTATTTGTTACCTTGTCAATCAATTTCATTTGCTTAATTGTAAAACTCAAGGCTTTACTGATATTTTCAATATTCACAATTTCGTTGTACGATAATTTTCGCCCTTTTCTGTCTTTTAAGTATTTGTGTAGTACCTGATATGCTCCAATTTTAAATTTATAAACTTGTTCGGGAATATTGTCAAAATACTGTTCCTTGTTTATAAAAAGTTTTTTATCTGTATATTTTGGCTTTTTCACTTCATTTTCTCCGCTTCCTGTATAAATAGCAAGTTTATCATAATCTTTACTTTGTGGTATTTTGTTTAACAAGTGAGTTTGAACTAATTGCCAACCAAGTTTCGATAATTTTTCAAACTGCTTTGTATTATCACAAAACGGAATGCGTGGAAAATCAAATTTCAGAAACTCTGCATATTTACTTCTATAAGTAGGACTGTGCAGAATTGCATAAATATATCCAAGAATTTGTTCGGGACTTGGCGCTATACTTTGTGCAGATTGCTGACTTTTTAATTCATCTATTTTTTTTTGTTTTTTAGAAACAGTTTTATTTGTAATTTCTATACTTTCTTTAAATGAGAGTATTAGATTTTTATCAGTTTGAAGTTCTAAAATAGTTTTTGTTTCTTCAAGTGTTTTTTGATGGTTTTCAATTTCAGATTTTAATTTTTCAATACTACTTTTATTGTTTTTCGCATTACTTTTATATTTCGCTTTTATAAATTTTCTGAACTCCGTTGTAAAATTATCTCGTTTGTTTTTTTCTTTAAACAAGTAACCATTGCCGTTGGCATCAGTGTCTCCGTTTGTTGTATATATGTAGAGTGGAAGTACAACCCCTGCTCCAAACTCTCGTCCTGTTGCTAATAGACTTTCATCTGATATATATTTAGTAACAAAAAAATGATTATGTTCTTTAATTTTTACTTGACGTGGCACAACTAATCCAATATTCTCATTTTCATAGAAATTATCCATTACTTGATGTCTATTTCTTGAAATAAATTTATTATTGTAAAAAATACAACGAAAATCAAAAGGACGATAATGATATATCAAGAATCTTTTTTCTTCAAAAAGTGCTGTTTTAGCTCGCTCATACTCCCATGTAGAATTGTAATTCAAGTTGAATTGCTTTTTAATATCGTCAAAATTAGGTTTTTCGTCTAATATATTTTTCACTTTACGTTTTAGCATATTTTTATCATAGTCAATACAAATTTTATCTGCTTTGGTTCCAATACCTACACTTTGAATTTTAAATAATTTTGAAATGCTAAAAAAAGACATGTATTTCTTTTCATTCATCAAATTTTTCTTCACAAACCAAAAATTAGGTTTCACAGGTTTAAGTTTTTCAAA
>JAOZTW010000624.1 GCA_029938985.1 Bacteroidales bacterium
TTAATCAATGCTTTAATGTTCTGGTAAAAAGTTTTCCTGACTTTTCAGATATTTATTGAATTGTTGAAAATAAAAACAACCTCGCTTAAATTGGTTAATTAGGCTGTCCGTTTAAAGTTGTTCAATAATATTACGACTACTGCATTAAGACGTAAGTACCTAAATTAATTGGAATAACCTTTTGTTGTAAAAATCTTCAAATTAGTACTTGTCATGCTATTCAGACGTTTCCAAGTCCCCTATTTTTGCCATAAGGCAAAAAATAAGGGACGTTGGAAAGTCTTTTTCGTATAACAATACTTTAAGTACTTATGTCTTGATACACTACACATTTAAAGTTTTACAAATGAACCACGCCAGTCAGGTGTTGTTCACCTTACTGCATTGGCGACATCAGTCAGGTGGAAAACACCTGACCGGCGTGTGCGAATAAATTCATCAATAAGTATTATTTATTTTAATATGCAGAAACTTTAATTCCGAAATTTCAAAAAAAGTATTGAATTAAACACAAAAAAACATTAATTTTATTCACAATATTATAATTTGAAAAAAAATATGTATTAAATTATAAATATAATGTTTTATTTTTTGAATTGAATATTAGTTTTTTAACAAAATATTTTTAAAAAATATGTATAGATTTATTAATTCATACAAATATTTTATCATTATTTCTTTTTTATTTTATATATTTGAAAAATATTTGATGCAACTATTTATTAAAACAATATCTTATTTGTATCACTTAATTATTTTAATTTTTATTATTAACACTTTAAAATTTTTTATTATGAAAAGAGTAACTTTATTTTTTGTAGCAGTTATCTTGATGGTTACTGCAACAAACAGTTTTTCACAAATTCAATATTGTGATGGTACAACGGTGAATGAAAATAGTAATTGGTACATGGAACTACCAATAACTATGACACCACAAACAGGTACAGACGCACAAATACAACTATTTACTGAAGCAAGTGAACAACTTAGTTTAGTGAATTTTATGATTTATTTGAATGATGCTAACCCATCAATGTGGTGTGGAACAAGCACAAGTGGGGATAAAAACAAAGTTTTTTGTCAAACTTTTAACGTTGTCACTGATTTCTATGTAGCATTAGAGCTTGATGAAGGAGTTGAAATACCAACTGATATAGATGAAAATGTGTTTTTTATGGGAAATGAAGCTGGTTCTAAAATATATTACATGACTGATAATGTAGGTTCTTCAAACGATATGATTGCAGGAATGGCAGGTACAAGTTTAGGTTGGCAAGGAGTTGTTCGGAAATATGTACCTATGGCTTTCAACAATATGGGGGCAGAATATTATTACGGATGGGTTTGTATAAGTACAGTTGTAGACGGTTCAGGAACTATAGTTGAATACACAGTTCATGACTGGGCATATAATACTGTTGCTAACGAAGCTATTAGTATGGGAGAAGGACGACCAGTTGTTAATGGAGTAATGTCTTCGTTTAGTGTTTATGATACCGAAGCCTTAATTAATGGCGAACCAGGAGCGGGAGATGGCTCAATATCAGTAACGTTACCTTATGGAGAATATGACTTATCGGCTTATACACCTACATTTACTACCACACCAGCAGAAGCTACTGTAACAGTAGGTGGTGAAACACAAGAAAGTGGAGTTTCGACTCAAAATTTTTCTGAAGGAAATGTTATTACTTATGTGGTAAGTACTGATGCAAAGATTACAACAACATATACAGCTACGGTTTCAATAGTAGCAGGTAATTCAGAATGTAACTTAACTATGTTTGGTATAACAGAAGCTACTGCTCAAGCTTCAATTGGTATTGGGACTATCTCGGGAACAGTGCCTGCTAATATTGATAAATCAGCATTGCATTTACAATGGGTTGGTTCAAACAACATGGTTGTAACTACTGAGGCAGAAGGAATATTAGAGCCTGATATGGGGGGTACTGGAGCAGGAACAGCAGTAAATTGTTGTAACCCAGTAGAAATCACTTTTACTTCAGAAGATGGAAGTACTTCAGCGGTTTATACTTTAACTGTTGGTGGCGGACAAACATGTGCACCAGTAGAAACTATTACATTAACAGCAGGAACAATTGATGCAGATGCAGGAACTTATGATATGAGTACTGCTCTTGAAGTATTGCCAGCAGAAGCCGCACAAACAGTAACATGGTCATTTGATGGCGATGATTTAGGTGCTAATATTGATAATGGAGTTGTAACAGCAAGTGGTGAAGATGCAGGAAATGGAACAGTAACAGTAAAAGCAACAGCAACAGATGGTTCTGACGTTTTTGGAGTAGCAGATATTGTTATAACAAACCAAGAAGGTGAAGCTACTACAGATGTAGAATCTATTACATTAACAGCAGGAACAATTGAAATAGATGGTGGAACTCTTGATATGAAAAATGGTCTTGAAGTATTGCCAGCAGAAGCAACACAAACAGTAGTATGGACAATTGAAGGTGATGCATTAGGTGCTACTATTGATAATGGTGTAGTAACAGCAAGTAGTGAAGATGCAGGAAATGGAACAGTAACAGTAAAAGCTACAGCAACAGATGGTTCTGACGTTTATGGTGAAGCTATAGTTACTATTTCGAATCAAGCAAGTGAAACTACTACAGAAGTTGTATTTACAGTAACCGACCCTCAAAGTAACCCTGTGGCAGGAGTCGAAATAACAGTAGATGTAGCAACAAAAGAAACTCAAACTACAGATGATAGTGGTGTTGCAACTTTTAATCTTGAAGATGGTAACTACAGTTGGAGTGCAACTAAAACAAACTGGGAGGCACAAGATGGTGCATTTGTTGTTCCAGGCGATGTTGCAGTAACAATTACAGATTTTACAGCATCAGATGGTATTGACGAACTAAATTCAAATGTAAATATTTATCCTAATCCATCAAATGGAGAAATTACAGTAAAAGTAAACGGAACTTATAGTTTACAAGTAATTGATATTACAGGAAAAGTAATTTCTACACAAGAGATAACAAATACTGAAAATATTAATATTAAACAAACAGGAATTTATATGTTGCGTTTAACTAACAATAATGAAACATTAAACTACAAAATAGTTGTAGAATAATTTTATAAACATAATACAAACCTACAAAATTTTTATTTTTGTAGGTTTTTTTTATATTTACAAAACAACAAATACGTTAACTTTAAAGATAAAAAAAAATGAAAAAAATAACACTTATAATAGCTTGTATAGTATTTAGTTTAAGTTTGTCTGCTCAAATTTCTATAGATGTTGCAGATATTACACCAGAAATAGAAGAGGAATGGGTTAGCGTATTGTTTGATAATTCAACTAATGCTGCAAATAATTTTGAAGTAGGAGATGCGGGCGAAGATGTAACATGGGATTTTACTTGTTCAATGACAGGAGATGGTGCAATGGAATATAAAAGAGTATGGGTATATACCACTACAGTAAGCGAA
>JAOZTW010000625.1 GCA_029938985.1 Bacteroidales bacterium
TTAGTTTAGATGGTAATAAAATTTCAGATATTTCAGCATTAAGAGAATTAAAAAATTTAGAAAAACTGAGTTTAAATAGGAATAATATTTCAGATATTTCTTCATTAAAAAAATTAACAAATTTGAAAGAACTATATTTAGTTGAAATTAATATTTTTGATATTTCTGTATTAAGAAAATTAAAGAATTTATTATATAAAAATAAAATTTTAGATATTTCTGTTTTAAAAAATTTAATTAATATTGAAAGACTATATTTAGAGAATAATGAAATTTCAGATATTTCTTCATTAAAAGAATTGAAAAATATTAGATATTTAAGTTTGCGGAGAAATCAGATTTCTGATATTTCTATATTAAATGAATTGGAAAATTTAGAATATTTATTTCTTAACAATAATCAAATTTCAGATATTTCGACATTAAAAGAATTAAGAAATTTGATCATACTTAATTTAAATAGTAATAAAATTTCAAATATTTCGGCATTAAAAGAATTTAATAATTTGGAAAAATTATTATTAAGAAATAATAGAATTTTAGATATCTCGGTGTTAAAAGAATTGGAAAATTTGAAAACTGTTGATTTACAATCTAATTCAATAAAAAAAATTCCAAAATGGATTTGTGATTTTCCAAAAATGGAAGTAAAATGGATATATTATCTTTTTTCAGAGACAGGTATAAATATTTATAACAACCAAATAGAAAACTTACCTTTAGAGATAGTAATGCAAGGCGATGAAGCAATACGAGAATATTTTGAACTTACAGAAAAAGAAGGAGAAGAGTATTTATTTGAAACCAAAGTGTTAATAATTGGAGATGGTGGAGTTGGTAAAACTTCCTTTGTTAAAAAAATGATTGATACAAACAACCAATTACCAAATGCTGATAAAAGTACACTTGGTGTAGATATTTGTAAATTTGATTTCAAAATAAATCATCATAAACATGGAGAACAAAAAATGTTTGCCAACTTTTGGGATTTTGGAGGACAAAAGCTTTATAAAGGTACGCATCAAATGTTTTTTAGCAAAAAATCCTTTTATGTTTTACTTGACGATACTCGTGAAGAAAAAACAGATTTTGCATATTGGATTAATACAGTTAAGCAACTCGGCGGAAGAGACAGTAGGCTGTTGATTGTTTTAAACAAAAAACTGGGACATACTACCTCTGTTGATAAAGATGGTTTGTTAGGTCATTTTGGAGAACTAATTATTGGTTTTGAAGAAGTTGATTTAAAAAATGATAAGGAACAAATTATTAAATTGCAAAACGAATTAAAACATCAACTGCAAAAACTTCCTGAAATAGGAAAAGCCCTTCCTAAATCGTGGGTTGATATTCGTAAAGATTTGAATGAGATAAACGATAATTATATTACTAATGATAAATATATTGAGATTTGCAAACAAAACAATGCTGACATAACAAAACTTGATTTATTGAGCGAAACTTTTAATCGTATTGGTGTTTTTACACATTATTACAAAGACGAAATTTTGCAAGAACGAGTATATTTAAACACCGATTGGTTGTTGGAAAATGTATATGAAGTGCTTAATAACAAAATTGTTAAAGAAAATAAGGGAAGAATTAAAGATGATGACATAAAAAATATTTGGAAAAACAGTCCGTTAGGTAATGAGACCAAGCGATTAAAGCGACTTATGCACAAATTTGGCTTAATGTACAAAGTGAACAATGAAAATAATTATGTTGTACCATCGCATTTGTCAATTCAAAAACCCTATCCTATATGGGAACACGAAGATGAGCCAGAAATACTACAATTTATCTATCAATTCGACAAATATATGCCCAAAGGTATTATGTCTCGCCTGATTGTAAAACTACATACCTATATTGAAAATCAAGAACTTGTTTGGCAAAAAGGAGTAAATATTTCTTACGGGGACAATACAAAAGCAGAAATTACAGAAACCTACGATAGTGTAAATAAATACTTAATTCGTATTTATGGAAATGAAAAAAAGGAATTGTTGGCAATTATAAAACATGAATTTGAAACCATATTATCTCCTTTTGAAAATCTAAACTTTACAAGATTAGTGCCTTGTATCTGTGGAGATTGCAAGGGAACCATAAATCCTCATTTTTATGAATATAAAGAATTGACTAACCGAGTAGAAAAAGGAAAAAAATCAATTGAATGTTATAAAAGTTATGATGATATAAGTGTAAAAGATTTACTAAACGGAGTTAATTTATCTGATTTACAATGGTGTTTGCTAAACCAAGATTTTAAAGGATTTTTTGATAGAATGATTTCTAAATTTGCAGGTATTTCATATCAAACATTAAAAGGAAAATTATCTGAAGCAGATTTTCAAAGAGAATTTCATTTAATTTTGAGTGAAAATGGTTTTATAAATGCAGAAACAGAACATGTAACAAATATTGGAAGAATAGATAATTTGATTAAAATAGGTAGAAATGTTTATATTTTTGAATTTAAGATTAATAATAAAACTGCAAACCCAGCCTTAAAGCAGATTAGAGAAAAGAAATATCATCAAAAGTTTCAATTCAAATATTATAAAATTTTTCTTATTGGAGTAAATTGTTGTACAAAAGAAAAAAATATAAAAAATTATAAAGTAGAAGAATATAATTCAACAAAATGACTTTAAAAACCCTAACAACCAAAATACAACAGGATTTAGCATCATATTATAACAACAACGAAATATGGAGTTTTACAAATATTATATATGAATATTTTTTTGGATATAGCAGAATAGAAATATCGTTGAACAGTCAAAAAGAAGTTTCGGGAGCTATAGTTAAAAAAGTAGATATGGTAGTTGAAAAATTAAAAAATCAAGAACCTATTCAATATATATTGGGCGAAACCGAATTTTATGGATTAAAATTTTTGGTAAACAAAGATGTATTAATTCCTCGTCCTGAAACTGAGGAACTTGTGGATTGGGTAATTAAGGAAACCAGTAATTTAGAACAATTAAATATTCTGGATATTGGCACAGGTAGCGGTTGCATTGCTGTTAGTGTTGCAAAAAAAATTAGTAGAGCAAATGTTTATGCAATAGATGTTTCGGAAAAAGCTCTAAAAATAGCAAAGAAAAATGTTTTAAAAAATAAACTAAAAATTATCTTTGCAAAATATGATATTCTCTCAAACAAAGACTTGCTTTTTGATAATGAGAAAATAAAATTTGATATTATCATAAGTAATCCACCTTATGTTAAAGAGTTAGAACAAAAATTGATGAGCAAAAATGTTCTTAAGCATGAACCAGATTTAGCTCTGTTTGTAAGCAATACAAACCCTTTGTTGTTTTATGATAAAATATGTAGTTTTGCAAAAAATTATTTAAACAAAAACGGGAAAATATATTTTGAAATAAACGAATATCTATCAAAAGAAATGATTGAACTTGCAGAAAAACACAATTTTACAAAT
>JAOZTW010000626.1 GCA_029938985.1 Bacteroidales bacterium
TAATAAATCTCTGTCTGTATCGAAGTCTGCAAAAACAAAATTCTCTTCAATATCTTTTATTATACTTTTTCCTGAAATAAGATTTTGTAAATTGTTGTATGTTTTATCTATATCTGGTTGTAAAATTCTATCTCTTATTAATGTATCGCTTCCTGTATTTACCCAGTGAGGTTTAAAACCTTCTTTATTTTTCGCTATATAAGTAACTATTGACCAAGGATTATAAATTTGCTGAATGTCTCCAAATTTATATCCATCATACCATTTTGCAACATCTTCAATTTTATTTTCTAATTTAAAATAAGATAATAATTTTTCTGTTTCATTTTTGGTAAATCCAAATTTATCGGCATGGTATGGTGAAGTAATCCCGTAAACTTCAAAATTATTCCATTCCGAAAAAATACTTTCTCGTCCCACACGCATTACTCCTGTCAGAAGTCCTTTTTTTAGGTTGTCATCGTTGTCTTTGTAAGCATCTCCAAGGAAACCCTGCATAAAGTTGATTACTTTTTGATAGTATGTTAGGTCGCCTGTTTTGTAGTTTTTAATTGGCGATTTAGTATAAGTAAATGCACTTATTATTGGTGCATCATATTCATCTACAAGTATTATTACTTTTTGTTTAAAATGTTTTTTGAGATAATAACTTAACTTAAACAAGCTTTCTTTCAATTCTATCTCGTCTGTTTTTTTTAGAATTACGTTTTTAAATATATGTTTTTCGTGTGTTTCTAATTTATCAGACTGTAACAAATAGTAATTTTTTTGATATAAATTACTAACTATACTCTTAAACTTAATTATACATTTGTTCCAATCGGTCTCTTTTATACTTTTTAGTGAAATATTTATTACAGGGTATTTATTTTGATGTTTGCCACAAAACTCTTTCTCTTTTGTTATTTTAAAATCTGAAAATAATTTTTCACTATCCTGTTTCCGAATATCATAAAAATGGTCAATCATTGATAAGTTTAATGTTTTTCCAAATCGTTTTGGTCGTGGCATTAACAAAGTATAGCTACTATCGTCCATAAAATCTTTAATCAACATAGTTTTATCAACAAAATAGCCGTTGTCTTTTATTATTGTTTTGAAATCGGAACTACCTTTTTTTATTACTTTTCTTTGTTTCATAGTTTTATTTTTTTTATTTTTCAAATTCAATTATCACTCCATTTTTTAAATATTTTGTTCTCGCTCCTGCATAATTTCTTTTTTTTAATATACTTTGCATTTGTGAAAAATAAAATCCGTGTCCAACCAATAAGCAATCTTTATTTTGATTTTCAATAATATCCATTAGTTTCACAATTCTATTTTTTGTTTGACTTCTTGTCTCGTTTTGTCTGTTGTTTCCTATATACCATTGTATTCTGCCAATTATTAGCCATGAAAATGTAGGAAGTAAAAAAGAACATTCGATAAATGACTTTAAGGGAACTTCGTCCATTAAATTAGTTGATATAATATTTACATTAGTGTTATATTTTAAATATTTAACTGTTTCTTTCGTTCTTTGCAAAGTGCTTATATACACATTTTTTACACCAATTTTTTTAAAACTTGGAATAATAGAACTCTTGTCATAATTTTTACAAGCATTATCAAATTGTTGTGAATTATAAAAAAATGACCATTTATAATCTACTTTAAAGTGACGCATTAAATATATTTTCATAGTCTGTTTTTGTAGTTGCACATATCGGGTTCGGCTTGGTGGCGGGCATTTTTTGCTTGTTTTTTACGAGCGAAGCGAAGTAAAAACAAGCAAAAAATGACTGACACCAAACCGCTGTTAGCGTTTTAATCTATCCTTAAAGTTAATTTTAAAGTCTTCGTAGCTATCAGTTTTCACAATATCAATTGAAAATTCATCATCACTTTGTTTTTGTATCATAACGCTATCAAAACCAAGTAAATTTAACTTTTCTATTGTTGCGAGTTCTCCTTCTTTGAGTTTTAAAACTTTTCGTAAAAGCCAATCTGAAAGAGCTTTATTCGGATTAGTCATTAATGCTTTTGAATTATCTTGACAAATTTTTGCTTGTAAAATTTCTCCTGTTGGAACTTTTAGTTTAAAATACTTATCTCTTGCTGGAAAAAAACCTGGAAAATTATTATGAATATCTGCTGTAATCTGCAAATAAACTTCGCTAATATTTCGTTTTCGTCCTCCTGCATTCCATTGATTTAATGCACTTTTCTCAAAAACGGATTTCTGTTTGTTTTTATGTCCGTAAAGTGGTAGTATCACAAAGTTTTTTCCTGCAATTAATAAATTTTCTGCTTTTGAAAGACTTAATTTTTCTGAAAATATTCGTAATAATGTTTCATAAGGGTCTTCTAAAATTTCAATTGGTAATTTATAGGCGTTTTGAGGTGTTAAAAATCTTCTAAAAAGTGTGCTTTTTGAATAATTGTATGAATATTCGTGTATTTCATCGTTAAAATGTAGGCTACTTTTACTTTTTTTTGTTACATTTATTCTGTCAACATTTATCGTATTATAGTCAGTTTCAAATAATTGCAACTCATTTTCTTTCCTTGCAACAATATGATATATAGCACTATCAATGTTATAAAGCCGATTTGCTAAATCTATTCTTTCATTTCGAAATATCCCAAGCTCAACAGCAAGTTCTTTTCCTTTAAAATTTTGCAAAGTATTAGATAAACTATTAAATTCTGCAACTTTTTCAAGGCTGTTTCCATTTGATATAAATGTTTTTAGACCAACTCCTTTTGAAAGATAACTTGCATCAAATGCCGTATCTGAACGAGACAAATTTTCAGCATCAAAACTGCGACAAAAAATATTTTCTGCTGCTCTGTAATATAAAAAAGGCACTTGACTTTCACTAAACAATCTTGATAATTTTGAAATTACAGAAAGTAGTTTGAGATAATTACCTTTGTTTTCTATGTCAATTTGTGCAAATGTTTTCATTTTAGTATTTCATATATTTTCTCTCCAATTCTTTGGATTAATGGAACTGTTACTGAATTTCCTGCTTGCATATATAATTTGCTATTTGCTAAATTTGGCAAAACATAACTGTCTGGATACCCTTGAAACCTGAAACATTCTCTCGGTGTTAATTTTCTAATTCCGTAATCATCAAGAATTAACGGCACATTGTGTCCTCCTGTTCCCATATTTGCAGTAAGCGTTGGGCAAACATTGCTTTTATTCTCTCTTACATATACTCTACGCCATTGATATATAGTGTCTTTGGACTTCATTACTTCTATTAATTTAGGATAATATTGGTGTTCCTTTTTATAGTAATATTTATCCTCCTGCTTTTCTTTGTCAATTAAATCTCTGATGTTTTTTGTTAATTTAACTTCATCTGGGAATGAAAATTTGTCATAATCTGTTACTTGTTTTGGGTCAAAACCAACTATAAAAATTCGTTCTCTATTTTGTGGAATATTTGCATAC
>JAOZTW010000080.1 GCA_029938985.1 Bacteroidales bacterium
TAAAATCATATTTTTGTAAATACTTGTTAATCATACCAACACTGTTTTGTAGGGATTATCTAAAATTGAGTTTTAAAATGGTTTTTTATCAATTGCTTTATATTGTACAGGATTTCAACCACATAGAGTGTGTTTCAAATAAATAAAAAATAGTTGACACTTTTTTATCAGTTGCCACGCCATAGAGGACGTGGCAACTGATAAAAATGGGAATCATAAATGAAAAATGCCATTTTTAAATTTATACGAAATATAAATAAAACTCTTAAATGTTGCTACGCAACTCTTTAAGGATTTATTTTAATTCAAAAAAATCTTAAAGAATTTTTTTGCTTTTTTAATAAAAAAATGAAACTAACTTTTATATTCGCAGTTACGAGGTTCATAATCAATAATATTGCCATATTTATCGGTGTTTACATCACAGCATTTTAATATTATTTCTTTTATTAATTTGCGTCCTCTTTGCACTCTTGATTTTGCTCCAGAAACAGATAAATTTAATTCCTCAGCTACTTCCTTCATTTTTAAACCTTCAATGTCGGCCATAAAAACTGCTTTTTTGTATTTTTCAGGCAATTCGTTTATTACAAAACCAGCATATTTAGAAAATTTAGTTGTTTGAATTTGAACTAAAATATCTTCATTATTAAAAGCTGTTGGTTCAACTATCACATCAACAGAGTTATCCTCTTCAAACCTTTTTTTTTGTTTTCTAAAATAATCATTCATGGTGTTACGAGCTATCTGATAAATCCATTTTTCTATTTTTGAAGGATTTTCCAACTTCTCAATATTTGTCTTTACTTTTATAAAAGTATCCTGCACAATATCTTGTGCGTCATCAGTGTTCGTAACATACTTTGATACAAACCCTAATAATTGCTGATAGATTTGTGTCCAAATTTTTTCTATATTTACTTCTTTTATTTCTTGCATTATAATAGAGATAAGTAATTGTTTTTTTCTTCTTTTGATAAAAAACTTGCATTAATTGCATTTATATTTAACTGTTTTAATTCTTCAAACGAAAATCCTTGCTTTGCAAGTAAATTATATTCATTTTCAAGATTTGTTGAAAACATAGCTGGGTCGTCGGAATTAAGAGTGCAGAACAAACCTGCATCTACCATTTTTCTAATAGGGTGATTTTCGTTCTTTTTAACAATTCCCAAACAATAATTACTGGTAGGTGACACCTCAATTGGTATTTGATGTTTACTTAAATAATTAATTAAAGTATCATCTTCTAAACATCTAACACCATGTCCAATTCTCTCAACATTTAATTTATTTATTGCTCCCCAAATACTATCAGGTCCAGAGGCTTCTCCTGCATGAGCTACAATGTGTAAATTATTCCGTTTGGCTTCGGCATAAACCTCTTCAAAAAGCTCTGGCGGAAATCCTTGTTCCATTCCGCCCAGACCAAGCCCGATAAACAAACTTCGCTTTTTTCCTTCAATAACAAAATCTAAAACATCGTTTTGTGAGTCTGGAATGTTTCGGGCAATATCTGGTATAAAATTTATTTGATTTCCATATTTCTCACTTCCTTTTTGCATTCCGTAAGCAATTGCATCTAAAATTTCGCTTTGATTAAATTGCTGTACCATAAACGAGGCACTCAAAAAAGCCTCTGTATAAACAATGTTTTGTGAAGCTTGATGTTTATAAAAATTTTCTATAATAAAAGCATAGTCCTCTACCTTTTTTAAAGCAGAAACTGCAGTTATATATACATTTATAAAATGAGCAAAATTTTTAAATTCAAAATATTTTTTCCATTCTTCAATATTTTTAACAGGCAGTTTTATATTATTTTGTTCTGATAATGAATAAAATACTTCGGCTGTGGTAGCTCCTTCAACATGAACATGAAGTTCTATTTTTGGCATTTTAGCTATTCTGTTCATCTGTAATTATTGTTTATAACAGTTAGTTTCTATTAGGCTGAATTTTTGATATGATTTATACAATATTTTGATATGATTTATACAATATTTTGGTAGCGTAAATTAATTATTTTGTTTAATATGCCTAAAACTAACAACCTCTCAATATTTCGTATTCTTTTGTTATTTCGTTTGATTGACCTTCGTTGTAAACTAATTGCAGTACTTCGTCTGCTATTGTAGCTTTAGTAATTAGTTCTTCATTCATGTCATTGTATTTGAAATAAATATTATTACCAACTATTCTATAAGTTCCCTTACGTGTATTAGTCTGTTCTTCTACATATACTGAGGTTTCAAATGTGTTATCAATTGAAAAATAAAAAGATTCAGAGCCACTATTTTCATCGTAATAATGCCATTCTTCAAGTAGGGCATTCGCAAGTTGCTCATTGGGAGGTTCTTCTGTGTTGCTGTTTGAGGTATTTGTATTCTCTGTTTCGCCAATTTCGTCAATCACTTCATTGTTGTAATCGTTGGTGTTGTTAGAACCACCGCAAGATACTAAAAAAAGGAATAAAGAAGCTACAATACATGTACTTAGTATTTTTTTCATAAGATTAAAGTTTAAAAGTTAATAATTTTTTAATTGTAAATTATATGCAAATGTAGTTTTTAATATTTTTAAAAAAAGAATTTTTTTTAAAAAATATCATAAAAAGTATTTATCATCTGTATTTGTTTAAATAAATACTCATACAGAAGTTTTTACACATTTATATTTTTTTAATCTATTGATTTATAATTGTATCATTCCTTATCGTAGTTTCTCAAATAAAATTCAAACTTTTACAATTTTGAGCGAACTCTGTTTCTTCTATTTTTTGTATTGCATTAGTATTCTCTTATCATCACAAGTTCAAATTGCTTTTCATTTTGAATTATTGTGCATTTTTGACAATGTGAAATATGCCCTATTTTGTAGTCCATTGATAAATCAAATTCTATTGTTTTATTAGCTACAAAAACTCTGTCACAATCTATTACACCATCAAGAGCATACCTTCTTATTCTAAATTCTTTACTACTCAATTCCTCTGGTTTTGTAATATAAAACCAAATTCCTTGTCCATGACCGCTCAACCATTTTGCTTCTTTTGGTAAATTACTTGGTGCGTCTGCTGGTGTTATCCTGCTTTTGTATTTGTCTTTTGGAAATCTATCTAAAGCTGTTTTCATTTGTTTATTATAAATAATTTAATTTTAAGGTGTAAACCAATTTGTAATCACTAAGGCATATTAAAACTTGTTCTTTTTGCTTTTGTCTTCTTCAATAAATATGCAAATATCTGGCATGTTTCAAATAAATGAAAAATAGTTGACACTTCTTAATAAGTCGCCATGTTTTAGGACGTGGATAAAATTGATAAATAAAACAGATAGGGCTAAAGCCATGTGCAGAATGAGGTATTAATCAATCCACAACTTAAAGGACGTGGCAAATGATAGAAAACGTAAACCATAAATGAAACATGCCAAATATCTTGATATGATTAACTTGTTTATTGAATTGTAAACAAAAATAACTTCATTAAAATTTGTTAATTACTTATTTTGATATACCTTAAACCACTACAAAATACCTTTGTATTTTTATCCTGGAAGTGCAAAATATTTTAAATGGGTGAAAAAATTAATTTTACTTTTTTTTAATTCGGCTTTATCTCTTACCTTATAATAGATTCTATTTTTTTGTGCTCCCACCACCACATTTGTTGTAGTTAGTGGAGTTAGTGTAATAGGAAAAAGAAGTCTAAATTTAGTGAAAAAGGAAGGCTTACCTGCTCTAAATACTTGATTTACAAAACGTGAACAATTTGTTCCTCGCAGTTCAAAAGGACCATATACTATTCCTCCTTTGGTTTGTAATTTTTTAGCCCAAGTATATGCTGCTTCAAAATTAATTCCATTATAAACAGAGGCATGTAAAGTTCCGTCGCCATGACAAGCATGTTTTTGCGATAAATGTTTTAATATTTCTTCAATATTTGTTATATTTTTTTTGTCTTCAAATTTTGCCTGTATATTGATTTTCAAATCAGGGTCGTGTTCCATGTCTCTAACTCTTGCAAGTTGTAAGGGTGTGTGATACCTGCCAAAATCAAAATATCTTAGATTTCCAGTTTTGTGTTCTACCAATACTCCTGCTGCGTGTCCTACAACATAAAAATCATCGTTATTTATTTTTAGGAATTTTAAAAAAGGGTCGTACCAAGCTAATGCAGTAATAACGTGTGTTTCAGGCCAAGCCAAACAAATTATAGAGTCTTCTTTTTTCATTTATTTTTTCTATATGTTAAATTGAAACATTTCGGTTTAATATTTTGGCGTTTTTCACGAGTGTCAGTTCAAGGCTTTTTTTGAAATATTAGAATTAAAGTTTATCTTTGTAAATGAGCATTTTAATATTTCAAAAACAACAAAGAAATTGATACTCGTGAAAAACGTCAATATTTTTAACAATCCCTAATTCTACTTTACTAAATTAAAAACACCTAATTTATAAGACTTTTAAGCACCAAAGGTGCGAAATCAAAAGCCTTGCCTGTAAGGGCAAGGTAAAATATTTTGTTTAATATAGTAAGCACCAAAGGTGCGAAATAACTTACATTAATGAATAGATTACTCACCTTTGGTGCTTATAAACAAATAGATAATTCCTCTTGCCTTTACAGGCATACCTGTTGATTATCACGTCTTTGGCGTTTGCTTTAACTTTGTAAGGTAGAACTAAGAGAAAATGAAATAATAAGGAACTCCAGAATACGCCGTTTTTTTGTTCTTCTTTTATTTTAAACAAATCTGCAAATAGCGAGCTATTTAATGACTTTTAAATTTTTTTAAAAGGTTATTACTTTAAGAACTTACGGTTTAATACAGTAGATTGGTGTTAATTATTTTTTCTTTTTCGCTTAACAATTTCTAATTAATTTATTTTCCATATTGTTTGCCTCTTCAAGCATATATTCAAAAAAGGCATCAATGTCGGTCTCCGAAGCATCTGGATTTACATTAATAAATCTAATTGTTGCATCTTTTCCAATATATCCATAGTTCACGAGCGATTTTCCGGTTCTTCTCAAATTTTCTCTTAGGTTAATATTAAATTCGTTTAAGTCTGTTTTTATTTTTGGAACATATCTAAAACAAACAGTTAATGTTTGTCTCTCAGCTTGAAGTTCCAGTATAGGACTTTCGTTCACTCTTTTTTCAACATACTCGGCTATTTGAAAAAGCTTATCAATTCGTTTTTCGTAACCTGCGTCTCCATGAAATTTCCAAGCGGTAAATAATTTCAAAGTATCAACCTTTCTTCCACATTGTAACGATTGTGTTCCAAGATCACAAGCCCCCTCATTGTCATGAAAAAGATAATCTGTATTTAGATTTGTAAGGTTCTTTTTTAACCTATTTTTATCTTTAACAAGAAATACCGAACACACAAGTGGTATATTCATTAGTTTGTGCGGGTTCCAAGAAAACGAATCTGCAAGATGTGCACCTTTTAACAAATGTCTATGTTTTCTACTCAAATGGAATGAACCTCCAAATGCTCCATCAATATGAAACCAAATATTATATTTTTGGGCAATTGCTGCAATTTCTTCAAGTGGGTCTATTGCGGCAAGCAAAGTTGTTGCGGCTGTTGCCGAAATAAAGAATGGTAAAGCACCTTCGTTTTTAGCTTTTATTATTTCTTTTTCAAGCTCCTCAATTATCATTTTTCCGTTCTTGTCCGATTTTACTTTTATCAGATTATTTTTTCCAATTCCAAGTAAATTAGCTGACGTTTCGTGGGAGTAATGAGCTTGGTCTGACACAAATGCTCTGAGCTGTGGAACATTATACATACCTTTATTTTTAATGTCCATATCCAACCTGTTGCGAGCCGAAAGCATTGCAATCATATTAGAATTGCTTCCACCAGTTCCAAAAGTTCCATCACCATCTTCAAAGCCTACAAAATTGCACATCTTATTAATCAGCATTTTTTCAATAATCATTGCCAACGGAGCAACTTCATAAGTATAAGCAGATGTGTTTGTTAGTGTAGTAACAACTTCTCCATAGAAAGCAGGAATATTATTGCCTCCATATAACTGATTAAAAAACTGCTTGCTGTCTGTTTTGACATTATAAGTTAGATAGTTACGTATAAAATCTAAAATGGAATTTATATTTTCTCCCTCCTCTTTAATCTTAAAATCAATTTTTTCTTTAAGTTCTTCCGGATTAAGATATTTAATTACTTCTTTGTTGGGCTGTTTATCTTTTTCAAAATAATTGTTTATTATTGAAAAAAAATCAGTTAAATTTTTGTTTTCCATTATGTAAGTTGTAAATTAAATTATATTGTTATGTTGTAAAACTTTGTTTTTTTATAAAATATTTCTATAAATAATTAAATTTTAAGGTGTAAACCAATTTATAATTCCTAATTCTTAATTCCTAATAATATGAATATCTCTTTGCGGAAATGGTATTGAAATTTTATTTTCTCTAAATTTTTTATCTATTTCTATTCTCAAATCACTTTTTATATCGTCCACCCTAAACGATTCTATTGTCCAAAAAAACACTTTAAAATCTAAAGAAGAATCACCAAAATTTTGAAAACGCACAAAAGGTTTTGGCTCTGAAATTATATCTTTATGATTATCAGCTGTTGCTTTTAATAATTCAATAACTAACTGCACGTCGGAACCATAAGCCACACCTACATTTACATTGAAGCGAGTATGAGCTTCTATGTGACTCCAGTTTATTACATTATCGGTAGTAAATTTTGAATTTGGTACAATTATTCTCACATTATCACGAGACAGTATTGTTGTTGTTCTTATTCCAGATTTAACTACCTTACCTACAATATTATCAACTTCAATAATATCACTCACTTTTAACGTTCGCTCAATCAAAAGCACAAAACCTGCAGCAATATCTCCAAACAGTTGTTGAATCCCCATACCAAGTCCCACAAGTAAAGCGGCAGAACCTGCAAGTAAAACAGTTAGGTTAAAACCAACACCTTGCAAACTCAGAAGTATTGAAATAATCCAAATAGCATATTTAAAAACATTAAAAAGAGCAGAACTTGTTCCTATCTCTAATCTACCTTTTTTTGTTTGAAGTTTTAAAAATTTATTAACACCAATTATTACAATAATTGTTATGCCAATTAGTAAAAAAACATACAAAATATCAGAAATTGAAACTGGAACTTCTTTTATTTTAATAATTGTTGCAGATGTAAAAGCCTCAAAATCTGTGAGGATTGTTTTTAATATTAACATAAATGCTAATATCCAAGTAAAAACACTAAGTATAGTAAGTGTTTTTACTTGCTTTTTTATGTCTTTTAAAAAATAATTTAAAAATTTTTGAAAAACAATAGCTATAATAATTGTTGCAAGTGAAATTAATAACTTTTGTAAATTAATTTCAAAAAACTTGTTGGTTAAAATAATAATTTTATCAAAATCAACAAGTATTATAGACAGTGAAATTGAAAAAGCAATTGTAAGTAAAACAATTTCAATTATATAATGAATTAATTTAGTTAGTTTGTCATTTTTTAATAATTTAGACAAAGGTGTGTAAATCAACTTTCTTGATAATTTTACTCCAGCAATTGTAAATGCAACAATGAATACCAGTAGTATTACATCAAGTACAGTTATACTAAAAAATTTTAAATCAACTAATAAATATTCTAAAAAATCTCTCATATTTTAATAAAACGTAACACCATAAATGGCAATTAGAAAATAGGAATTAAGAATTAGGAATTAAGAATTGGTTTACACCTTAAAGTCCAATTATTTATAACTAACAATATAAGTATCCATACAAAAGTTTACACACATTTGTATTTCTTTAATCTATTGGTCTATAAGGCACAAAATTGTATCATTGCACCATTGAATAATTGTGTCATTCCTAATTAATTAAATTGTTAATAATGAACTACAAAATTATGGCATACAATATGTCTAATGTACTTTCTTTTGTACAACTTATATTATCCAAAAATACTCATTATTTTTCACTTAAAAACATGCAAATAAAACAAAAAAAAAATCTTTATACTAAAAAAACTAATAAAAAAATAAAAATGGTACACGTATTGTCTGAAAAATTATTAATTTTGTAATCTAATTTTTCAACTTTCTTTAAAAAATTAAATAATATGAACAAAAAAATAATAATTCTTATATATATTTTTATAATTTTTGTTATTCTGGCAGGTTTTCAATGCGAGTGTGGTGATAATGATATTGTAGAAAATGATACTACTGCAAATGGAGAAAAAATATTGCAGGAATATTTTTTTCCAACCGAGATGAATTACGATGGAGGATATGCTGGCAATCATTTGATAGATAAATTATATCCAATTGGATGGTCAAAATCCGGAAAATTTGCTTATGCTACCGAAACATCAGATGAAGGAATTGGTGTTTATATGTTTAAAATTGAGGTTATTAATTTAATAAACGACGAAATTGAATGGTCGTGGGAAACCGAAGCAGACGAAGAGAATTATAGAGAAGAGATTTGGAAAGACAACTACAAAGAATTTAAAAAATATTTGAATAAACATGAAATTATTCAAAAGAAGAATATTGAACTTGGTGAGCTGTTTTTCAAATACAAAGGTAAAGAATACAACTTGGACTTGATAACAAAAAATGATGTTGACCCTGATTTTGGTTTCGAAATAATAGTTGAAACAAAAATACTCTTAAGATCACCACAGCTTGGGCAAAAAACAGTTTTTGAATATGAAGAAAAAAATTATTCTATGATATTGAATCAAATGATAGCAGGATATATAATGAGTCCCTACGAAGATCGTATTTTGGTTGTATTAAAAAACGAAAGATGGGGGTCGGAAGGAATACCAAGTGTAATTTATTTTACATTCTCTGGCAGTAATTTATACACTGGTTTTAAGACAGATACAAATTAAAAATAACATATTTTTAAAAAAACTTGAATATTTTTTTGATATTTCAATTAAATACAATAATTTTATAAAAAATTTCAAATCAAAAAAACACTATGGAAATAAAAAATCACCTATTATCAGGACGCAACATAAACAAGATGGTTAAGTCTCCAAATCAAAGTGGAGAATTCAAATCAGGCGATTTAGATACAGTTATAATGCATTATACAACAGGCGGTTCAGCAAGACCTGCAATTAATACTCTTACAAATCCAAGAGTAAAAGCTTCGGCTCATGTTGTAATTGATAGAGACGGAAGTATAACACAATTAATACCTTTTAACAAAATTGCTTGGCACGCAGGCAAAAGTTTCTATAAAGGAAGAAGTGGATTTAATAAATATTCTATTGGTATAGAGATGGTTAATGCAGGGCATTTAAGTAAAAGTGGTAACATATTTAGAGCTTGGTATGGCGAAGCATTCAATCCCAGCGATGTGCAAGAAGCTATTCATAGAAATCACACAAAAGCAAAATATTGGCATGTTTACACACAAGAACAACTTGATTCGGTGAGAGATTTATGTGGTTTACTTATAGATAAATATGATATAACACAAATACTTGGACACGAAGAAATAGCTCCAAAAAGAAAATCAGACCCAGGACCAGCATTTCCGCTTGATAAATTTAGAGATGCACTATTTAGTGGAGGCAGAGATGACGATGGCGATTTAGACCTTCCAGAAAGTGGACGAGTAACAGCAAATAGCCTCAATATTAGATCTAAACCAAAATCAGATTCTACAAGAGTAGCAAAATCACTTCCAAAAGGAAAAAAAGTGAGCATTTTGGACGAACACAACGGTTGGTATAAAGTGGCTGTTGAAGTTGAAGGTTGGGTTTATGGAAAATATGTTCAATACGAATAATTCAATTAATAATTTTTAATTATTAATTGAAAAAATAACTATTTTGAAATATGAAAAAGTTTGAAGACATGAAAGGTATGATTGTGGTTAACCCCAGAAAATCAATGAAAGGTTGGATTTGGGTTATTATCATAATTATAGCTGTTTTTTTAATCGTTGGTTTTTTGCACGACCAAGGCTATCTTAATGTAAAATGGCAAGGGCTTGCTATGATTTTTGCAGTTATTGCAGGACCATATAAATTGCTCAAAAACTACATTGGCGGTGGTTCGAAAAAAACTAAAAAAATGATTGAAAAACACAAACAAGTAGCCGAAGAAGAAAAAGTGCATCGCAAAACTTATGACGCAGATATTGCGAAAAAAGAAGATGAAATTATTAAATTAGAAGCTGAAGTAGAAAAGCTTGACAAAAAAATAGAAGATGTAAGAAAAGAACAACAAAATATTCCAAAAGAAGTAAATAATATGAGCATAGACGAAACTCAAAACGAGTTTTTGGAACTATACGGAAGTTCTGAAGATGCTGTGGGTTAAGTATTAAGTTAATTTGCTAAAAATTTTAAATTAATATATGAAAAAATACATTATTTTATTTTTGCTGTTCTCTGTATTGTTTACTTCAAAAATATACTCTCAAAGATATCCATTTTCAATAATGCCAAAAGACAGCATACTTGTTTTGTCAAAAACAGATACTTTGTGGGTGTTAAAGCATAAACAATTGCTAAAAACAATTGAAGTTGCAAAAATTAATAAACTTAGAGGTACGGAAGTTGAGCTAATGAAAGAGCAAATTACTGTTTTGAAAACTCAAGTGGATAAACAAAAAATTTTAATTGACACTTTAAAAAGTGATAGAAATTATTATAAGGAAATATGGGAGGATTGTAATAAAGACGTAAAAAAACAAAGTAAAAGAAGTTTACGACAAAAGAAAATGACAAGAATTGTTACAATAGCAGGTATAGCAACTACAATTGTAGCCTTTTTTGCAGGAGGATATTTTATTAGAATATAAAAAAAATTAATAATAAATAACAAAAAAAAACAATTATGAAAAACGGACACATGGATGTTGTTCAATTCTTTGCAGAACATCATCAGCAGTTTATATGGCAAGTATTAGTTCCAATATTTGTATGGTTAGTATTAGTATTGGGGTTAATAATATACATGTTTTTTAAATACACTTCAGGAAACTGGTCAGAGGAAAACCCAAATCCCTACAAAGACGAAACATTTGGAATGCCACGAGGTACATTTAGAGCTATTCTAACAATGACATTATTGTTTGTTACAATTATTTTGGAATTGGTAAACGTAAGAATTATTGGCTTTGAAATAGAGATAAAAGAATTTTTGGTAGCCTTTCAAATGATGATTGCATTCTACTTTGGTTCAAAAGTTATGCACCACGTTACAAGTGCCGACCGCTCTAAAACAAGAGATGTTGCCGAAGCTTCGGTCAATTCAAATAACGGTGGAGGCTATGCAAACGTGGAAGAAGGAGATTTAGAAACAGACGACCAAGCAATGGGTTAGTAAGGAATGATACAATTATTCAATGGTTCAATGATACAATTATGTGATTACAAACCAGTAGATTAAAGAAATACAAATGTGTAAAAACTTTTGTATGGGTACTTATTATAGCCGAGAATAAAACTTTTTAAAATTATGTAAAACGCTTTTAGGATTTGCATTGCTTTTTAATGATTATAATATCACTTGAAATGCAGTGAAACCTTCAAGCGTTTTGTTTTATTAATCAATTCAAATCTTGGTGTTTTCATAAGTGTAAAGTACAAGGCATTTTTATTTTTTAAATACCGTAGTTTACTATTGTAAATGAGGATTTTAAAATAATCAAAATAACGCTGTAATTTGCATTTATGAAAAATGCCCAAATCTTTTTATGATGAAAAATAAACTATTATTAATTGTTACTATTTTTTTTATCACTAATACATTTGCTCAAAATAGCAAAATAGTAGTAAATGTAACTGGTATAAAAAACGACAAAGGAGTTATTAAATTTGGTTTGTTCGACAAAAGCGAAGGTTTTCCCGACATGGGAAAAGAAATCAAAGGAAAACTTATTGATGCAAAAACAACTGGTGTAAGCTATACATTTGAAGACGTTAAACCTGGTACCTATGCTGTTGCGGCAGTTCATGACGAGAATGAAGACGGAGAGCTTGACACTAACTTTTTTGGTATTCCAACAGAACAATATGGTTTTTCAAGAAATATTTACGGCACACTTGGTCCGCCAAGCTTTAAAGATGTGTCGTTTAAAGTAGAGGCAGGAAAAATAGTTAAAATTACAATTAACTACTAAAAATATTTGTTTTAATATGCCTAATATACAGAGTAGTGTATCAAGACATAAGTACCTAAAGTATTGTTATACGAAAAAGACTTTCCA
>JAOZTW010000081.1 GCA_029938985.1 Bacteroidales bacterium
TTTTTGCAAATATATTAAAATTTAGCATACCAACACTATTTTGTAGGGACTATCATTTCCTTTGGTTTTGCTCCTTCCAAATATTGGTTTACATATCTAACAAAAGCATTCATTAAGTTCAGCATCCTCTTTCTGTTCGGGTTTTGTTTCTGGCTAATCTATTGCTAAAATTCGTTCCTTGATAATGTCTGCTGCATCTATAAATTCCTTATGAACCAAATGTCGTACCGCATTATCAATAAACCAATTCCATTTTTTAAGTTGTAATATATTAATTTCCAATACCTAATTCAAAGGAAATGGCTATTTTTTCAAAGCTCCAATCTTTTATTTTATCTTTTGATTTTTCACCAAAATCAATAAAATTATTTTCAAAAAGGCAAATTTTATTCACTAAATCGTCTAAATTATTAGATTGAAAAACAAAACCATTTTTATTGTCTTCTATCAAATCTACTGCACAGCCAACTTTATTTGAACTTAGAACAGCTTTTTTACACGCCATAGCCTCGTTAACAGCAAGTCCCCAGGTTTCGCCAGGACCTTGCGATGGTAAAACATAAACATCAGCCAATCTATAAATTATTGGCATAATTGTTTGATTTTGAAATGGTAAGTAAAAAACATTTTTTCCCGATTCTAATTTCATTTTTTGTTCTAACTCTCCATTACCAACAAATAAAAATTTGTATTCGGGTAACTGTCTTGCTGCTCCTATTAATAAAAGTGGATTTTTTTTATATTCAAACTTACCAACAAAAAGAAACACTTTATCATTAATAGTAAAATTTAATTTTTTTCGCCACTCCATTGCTTTTTGACAATATTCATTATTTTTATCATCAAATCGGTTATTATCAATAGCATGTGGAGCATAAATAAGTTGTTTTTCGGTTAAACCATGTTTAAGAAAATAATCTTTTCCATTTTTCCCTACATAAAAAGCAAAATCTATTTTTTTATAAACATACTTTAAAACAAATCGTCGTATTATCGTTCTAATTCCTGCTGTTTCATCTAATAGCGTAGAATCGCCTCTAAAAAAAACGGGTATTTTTCGTTTAAAGTATTTCATTGCATTAAAATGACTTTTGAAATTCCAACCAAAAATAAGAATCGCATCTGCCTTCCATTGTTCTATTTCATTTGTAAGGCTTGGATTGTCTATCCCCTTATAATTATGAGAGCCTTGATTTTTGGAAATGTTTTTTACAAAAGTGTAATTATAACCGTCTAACAAAGGTAAGTCCCATTTTATTTCTTTACCAAATTTGTGGTCAAATACTTTATCTTTTGAATTTTCCCAAGTATAAAATACTTTTATTTCTATTTGTTTGCGGTCTGACAGCAGTTTAAAAACAGGGGCGTTGTACTGGATTGGGTGGGTTGTAATAATAGCCAGTTTTTTCATAAATACAAAATAACTTTAAACTCTTCGCCTATTTCTTTAAAAACAACTTTTTTATTAATTTTTTTCACTTCGTTAATTACCATTGGAATACCTCTACCAAGTAGGTCTATATATCTTAAATTTTCCATAAATTTAAGTATAACAGGATTTCGTGCAAACGAAACACCATATTTGATCTTTTCTATATTGACAGTATTAGGTAACTTACCTGGACTTATAAATTCTATTCTATCTTCAAACATAAATATTCGGATACGTGAACCGTGAATTGAATAATTTCTGTGTACAACAGCATTTAACAACAGTTCACGAAATACCTTGTCGGGATACAAATATTTTGTATCCTCTCGTTTTAAACCTTTTATTACCGAGGGAGTTTTAATATTATTTTTGATAACAGCAAGTCCACTATCAACTTGATAATCTATTGTTCCATAAATATTTTTTTTGTCAATAAGTTCATCCGAAATTTCTGTTCCTTTAAAATGTGCAAAAGAAATATAGGCATTATGTAAATATTTTTGGGGATTAATTCCAAACAATAACAGTCCTCCAATTGTAACTTGTTGATTTTCGGATAAAATATCTGTATTTACTAATAGATTTTCTTTCTCGGTATCATTAATAAAATCAATATTATATTTACTAAAATAAGAATCAAGCTTGTAAAAGTTTAAATCCTTAATTTTAGTTTTTGTAACCGCAGTAATATCGTAATGAAAAGCACCACTTTCTTGAAAAAGTCTCAATAGTTCTTGCTGTGTAGCAATTCTATTTGTTGAGCCTATACGAATTAAGAACCGAAATTTATTTGTCTGATAAGGTTTATCTTTTCCTTTTGGAACTTTTACAAACAGAATGTTTTTATCTTGAAAATAAACTATTTCTATTGTACAGCTAATTGCTGGTATAACATTTTCTCTACAAATATTTGCTATCCATTCTTCCGCATTACTAATGTTTTCTATTCCTATAATTTTAGCACTATCATTTACGCCAACCAGAACAACTCCTCCTCCAGTGTTTGCAAATCCAACAATTTCTTTGGCTATACTACTTGCTTTTACATCGGCAGTTTTAAATTCAACACCAGAATTTTCTCCTTGTCTAAGAATTTCGATAATATCTTTTTTACTAACCATTATTTTAATGCTTCTGCACCTCCCACTATTTCCAAAATTTCGTTAGTAATAGAAGCTTGACGAGCTTTGTTATAAGTCAGTTTTAAATCTCTCACTAATTCGGTGGCATTGTCGGTTGCTTTGTGCATTGCAATCATTCTTGCTCCATGCTCCGATGCGTTGGAATCCATTATTGCTTTCAGTAATTGTATTGTAATAGACTTAGGAACAAGAGTACCCGAAATTCCGTCCAAAGATGGTTCAATAATATAATCGGAATTAAAATTATCAACCTCAGGAATTTTTACTGGTAAAAGTTGTTCAACTGTTAATATTTGAGTAGCGGCGTTTTTAAAGCCATTATAAATCAATTCTACTCTGTCGTATTCTTTGTTTTTAAACATTTCCATAATTCTACTGGAATATTCAAAAGCATTTGCATAAGTTAATTCATCAAAAATTTTAAAATCTTTATCAATTATTTTATATTTTTGTTTTGATAGTATTTCGTATGCTTTTTTACCAAAGCCTAATAAATGAATATTTTCGTCTGCAATTTGCATTTCTTTATATTTATCTATTTCCGACAGTGTTTTTTTGATAATATTAGAATTAAAAGCTCCACATAGTCCTCTATTAGAACTTATTACAATCAATAATATCTTCTCTATTTTTCTTTCTTTAACATAAGGATTGTCGTTGCTGTTAGACAAACTTTCGCTAATATTAACAAGTATTTCATTAATTTTATCTGCATAAGGACGCAACTGTGTAATTGATTGTTGTGCTTTTCGCAATTTTGCAGCCGAAACCATTTTCATTGCAGAAGTAATCTGCATAGTTGATTTTACTGAACTAATTCTGGTGCGTATTTCTTTTAAATTTGCCATTTTTTACCAAGATTATTGGTTTGTATTTTTAATAATTATTTGATTTGATTTGAATTTTCAAGTTTTTTTTATTTTATCATTGAAATTATTATAAAAATATTTAAAACTTTCTGATTTTGAAACAAGCCAATCTATATTAAAATTTTGTAAAATTTTGTCTGTTTTTATTTCACTTAATTTTTTGTGTGGTCGTTTTGTTCCATAAATTTCAAATTTTGCTTTTTTTCTATCAATATTTTCTAAAGTAATATTTTTAGTTGTTTTCTTATTTTCATTATTATACTTTATATAAAGTAACCAATGTTCTATTGCTTGAACTGGTAAAAAAATAATTGTTTTGTTTCTTGTGTTCGCTGGTAATTTTTTATAAAAAAATTCTAATTCTTTATTAAATTGTTTTCTATTTCTGTCATCGTAATCAAAACCAACTAAAAGAAAATCTAATGAATAATTTCTAAATGCCAATATACTTGAATTTGAATAACTTTTTAATACCTCTTGTTTGTTTTTACATTTAAATTGATAGTAACAATTTTGATTTAAAATAAATTTTTTATCATCAGAATATCGTTCAAGAAATATTTTAATAAATGTCAGCTGTGTAATATCCTCACAAATAATACTATAGTTATAATTCATAATTTTATGAGTTTTTTAATATACCTAATCTAATGGTACACCTCCCAAAAAACCAAACGACCAATGTTCGCCAAGCGATTTAGTATATTCTATTTTCGGATTGTTTTCTTGCTCCGATTTTCTATCTGACGGTTCAATTACGTCTTTCAATAAATTTTTAATTTCTGTTTTATTATTTTTATGTTCAAATATATGCACTCCTTCTGGAATATCCTGAAATTCATCAACCACAAGTGTGTTGTGTGTTGTTAAAATTACCTGAATATTTTTTTCGTAAGCCAATTCAAAAATATAATCTATCACTTCGTTTATTCTACGAGGATGCACATTTTTTTCGGGTTCTTCTAATAGTAGCAATACAGGAGGTTTGGGCTGATGAATTATTGACAAAACTGCCAAAAAATATAAAGTTCCTTCAGATAGTTCTTCTGCCCAGTAAATATTTTTTTGTGTGTCTGCCAAACCAATTTTTTTTCCTACAAATCTATTGTTTTCAAATATTTTTTTAAAACGAATATCTGTAAAGTTTGAAATACATTTATTCAAATCAGCTTCTATACGCTTGATAACTTCAGGATTACTATCTCGCATATTATCTAAAAAAGAAACAAGATTTGAGGCATCTGAATCTATAGAAACATCGCTACCAAGCTTTTGAAAATGTGTTAATTTTACAGTATCTGGTTTATATATTTTTAAATTTGTTAATTCTGTTTTCAAAAAATCAAATAAATCAATTTTATCTTCTCTTAATTGAGTTGAACCATGTTCAATAGTTAATTGGTTATCTTCAAAATAAAAAGAATTATAACTATAATTAATTTTATCTAAAATATTTGCATCTTCAATTTTGTTCCTTAAATCAAAATTTGTAAAATCTATATGAAATATAGAATATATTTTTTGTAATAATTGAATATCATATAAATCAATCTTTTCATTAATAGTATTTTTAGTTCTACCAATAAATTCAATATACTTTTTATTATTTTTAGTGTTAAAAATTTGCAAAAAATAATGTTCATAAAAATCATCATATTTTGAAATCAATTCAAATACAATAGGTATATCTTCGTTGTTATGTTTTAAATTTTTTAATTCTTCTCTAAATAATATTTGATTAAAGTAAGCAGAATCAAAATCTTTGTTATCAATTATATATAAAGAAAAAAATTCAATTGCTTTCAAAAAATTTGACTTTCCCGAATTATTAGGACCTATCAATAAATTTACTTGTTGTAAATCTAAAGTTACATCTTTTAGACTTCTAAAGTTTTGTATGCGGATTTTTTGTAGCAATTTATTTAATTTTTAAACTTTTAAGATCTAACTCCAAGCTGGAGCTTGGAGTTAGATCTTAAATTTATACATCAAAATAAAATTAATATTTGTCAGCCATGTTAAGAACTATTTCTTTCAATTTTTCAAGCGTAGTTTTTTCATAAACTCCTTTTGCAAATTCTTTCAAAATATCATCTTTATGTTTCATTTCAAGATAGTTTAAAAGTTCTGTTTGGAAATCAATTACTTTATTTACTGGAACTTTTCTAAGCAAATTGTTTGTACCACAGAATATTATAGCTACCTGTTGTTCTACTCTTAGTGGCGAATATTGTCCTTGTTTTAGAATTTCAACGTTTCTTTTTCCTTTTTCAAGAACAGATTTTGTTGCAGCATCAAGGTCTGAACCAAATTTAGCAAAAGCCTCTAATTCTCTGTATTGTGCTTGGTCGAGCTTCAAAGTACCAGATACTTTTTTCATAGCCTTAACTTGTGCACTACCACCTACTCGGGACACCGAAATACCTACATTAATTGCAGGACGCACTCCAGAGTTAAATAAATCAGACTCAAGGAAAATTTGCCCATCGGTAATAGAAATAACATTAGTAGGAATATATGCAGAAACGTCACCTGCCTGTGTTTCAATGATTGGCAATGCGGTTAAAGAACCACCACCTTTTATTTTTCCTTTTAATGATGGTGGTACATCATTCATTTGTTGTGCTACAGCATCACTATTAATAATTTTTGCTGCACGTTCTAAAAGGCGTGAGTGTAAATAAAATACATCGCCTGGATATGCTTCACGTCCTGGAGGTCTTCTTAAAAGTAGCGAAACTTCTCTATACGAAACGGCTTGTTTAGACAAATCGTCGTAAATTATTAATGCAGGACGACCAGTATCTCTAAAAAATTCACCAATTGCTGCTCCTGCGTAAGGTGCATAATATTGAAGTGCGGCTGGCTCTGAGGCTGCTGCTGCTACAATAACGGTATAAGCTAAGGCACCATGTTTGTCCAACGTTTTAACAATATTTGAAACCGTAGAACCTTTTTGTCCAATAGCTACATAAATACAGTAAACTGTTTCGCCTCTTTCGTAAAATTCTTTTTGATTAATAATAGTATCAATTGCGATGGCAGTTTTTCCTGTTTGGCGGTCTCCAATAATAAGTTCACGTTGTCCTCGTCCAATTGGTATCATTGCATCAATTGCCTTAATCCCAGTTTGTAAAGGTTCATCAACTGATTGACGATAAATTACACCTGGTGCTTTTCTTTCAAGTGGCATTTCAAATTTTTCACCTTCAATAGGACCATGACCATCAATAGGTTCACCAATAGTATTAATTACACGACCCAGTAAACCTTCACCAGCGTTTACAGAGGCAATTCTATTTAATCTTTTTACGGTGTCGCCTTCTTTAATTTCGTTTGATGCTCCAAGTAATACTGCTCCAACGTTATCTTCTTCAAGATTTAAAACAATACCTTTCATTCCGTTTTGAAACTCAATCATTTCATTTGATTGTACGTTTGACAATCCGTAAATCCGGGCTATACCGTCTCCAACTTGGAGTACAGTTCCAACTTCGTGTAATTCAGCATCAGTTTTGATACCAGCAATTTGATTTTTTAATATTCCTGATATTTCTGCAGGTTTTAATCCAGCCATTGTATATTTAGTTTATTGGTTTTTAATTTGTTTTAATATGCCTTATTGGTTTATTTGTATAAATTTGCTCTCTTATTTTTTGAGGTATTTTAACAAAATATTTATCAATTTCATCTTTTGAATATTGTAATAACCAAAAAATTAGCTTCAAATATTCAACATCTTTTGCACTTGCAAAGTTTTTGGCTACATTATTATCAATAAAAATATCTTTTTTATTCATCATCAAAAGAATTTAAAGCAATTTCCATAATATCTATGGTGTAGGTTTCAAAAAAGCTGTCTGGTGCATTAGTTATTTGCCCGTCTTTGTGTAATTTTACAGGAAAAGTTTTACTTTCTATTCCATCGTTTTCAAAAAAGTATAATTTTACATCTTCTTCTTTTAAAGTTCCTCTGGCGATAAGTAGTCGTAAACGATTGATAATATATTCGCTATGAGTTTCTACAATATATTGCTTTTGATTTTCTTTTGTTTGTTTCACAAGATAATCTGCAAAATCTGCCTGAACACTTGGATGAAGATCTATTTCTGGTTCGGATAATACCAATAGGCTTCGTTTGTCTATTTTTTGATTGTAAAAAAAACTGGTTTCACTATCTAATTGTAAGTCGGCAACAAGTATTGGTAAAATTTTACTTACACCAAAACCAACATCTGTTAGCGGCACAAAAATACTTTTTTCTTTTACTTTTACAAGTATTTTAAAAGTTCCGTCTTCTCGTTTTGCCGTTTTTATACTATGAACTAATTTTAGCCCTTTTAAATATTTTATTAATAACTCTATTTTTTCAGGGTCTATTTCTTCCCAATCAGCAATTTGTTGTGCATATCCATTTCCGTTTGGATATATTTTGTCTTCTGTTTTTGCTACTTGATAATAATTTGTTTGTGGTTCTTCTCTATATGAATGAATATAATTAAATTTTTCGGATAAAAATTCTACAGGATATTCAACTTCATTAGAATAAAATTCTTTTTCTTCTTTACTTAATATTAATAGTTTAACATCTTCTTCTGCATCTTTTATTTTTGAATATTCTGGAAATTCGTCAAAATAATCAGGTTCTATTATGTATGTGTGTTTTTTTTGAAAAAAATCTGTAATATATTCTTTATTATTATGAAATAATTTATATCTCATACATTTTAATGTTGGCATTGCAGATTTTTCAGATTTTTGCCAAGTTGTTTCTATACTTAAATCTCTTTTATCTATTTTAAATACTCCTAAATCATCCCTGTCTAAGTATTGATTAAGTAAACTTGAAAAATCAATATTAACCTCAATTAATTCACTATCACCTCTGTGCGAAATATTCTCCCAACCACCAATATTTTTATTTTTTCCGTTTGGCGAAAAATATAATGGGAATTTATCTGTTTGCATTACTGCCAATAAAGCATCAATAAAAGAACTTTTGCCACTGCTATTTGCACCAGTAAGCAGAGTTATTTTTCCAAAATCAATATCTGTCTCTTTAAAACATTTAAAGTTTTTTAATTGAAGTCTATTTATTATCATTTTTATTATTTAAAAATCCGATGCAGTAAGTTCCTTTTTTATTGTATTCAGTTTTGTTGCTACACTTGCGTCTATTTCTTGGTCTTCAATTTTTAGTACAAAACCTCCTATAATATCTTTATCTACATTTTCTTTCAAATCTATTTTAGATTTAAAAGTGTCTTTCAATATATTAATAATTTGTTCTTTGTAATCCAACGAAATTGGATTAACTGTTGTTAGTGTAACTTCTTTTATTCCAAGATATTCTCTATAAAAAGTAAAGAAATTCATACTAACAAGTTCTATGTACGTTTCTCTTCTATTTTGTGCCAAAATATTTAATAAAGACAGGGTTTCCTTATTTACCTTACCCGTAAACAACGATTTTAATACTTCCTGTTTTTTAGAAATGGAAATTATTGGGCTATGCAAAAACTCTTTAAACATATCATTTTTACATGTCCCAAAAATTAGTTTCATATCATCATTTATTTTTGATAATTTTTTTTGCTCAACCGCCAACTTAAAAATGGCTTTTGCATAACGTACTGATATTTTGCTGTCGTTCATTTGTTTTTTTGTTATTAGTTACGATTTTTTTTCGTAAATATTTTTTCCTACTCTATCTATATGTTCTTTTAGAGCAGGTTCTGTTATATTGTGGTAATTTATTAAATCAGTGTTGTATGGTAACATCAAATTCTCTATTTCTCCAAAAATTTTAATTATATAACTGTAATTAAAATTACTTCCTTTTACAGCTAAATCTATGTCTGAATATTCTTCATAGTTTCCTTTTGCACGTGAACCAAACAAAACTACTTGATTTATTTTACTGTTTTGTTCAAATACAGTATTTAGTTTTTTAAGAGTATTTTTTGAAAGTCCATACATAATAATTTAATTTCGGTATGTTTAAAAAATGCAAATTTTTGCTTTATTATAAATATTAAAATACCTTAAACTTAACATTTTTAAAAACACCTAATTGTTACCTTGATTTCAAATATTTTCTAATTTTATTTTCAGTTCTTGAAATAAAACTATATATGAATTTTTTATTTCAAAAACAATTTCGTTAGCAGTTTCTTTATCGTAAGTGTGAGTAGTTATGTTTCTACTGTTTATCATTTCCATCCAAGTTTCGCCGTTGTTAATTATTTTATCTGCAAGAGCTTGCCTGATAACTTTTTTTGGACCTTTTATATCTGTATATCCATATTCATATTTAAAAAGGTCTTGTAAAGTTTTCCAAGCAAGTTCGTAATTATATTCAAAGGCTTTAATGACACCTTGTTTTTCAAGTTCGTTTAAGTCTGTTTGTTGTGTGTATTTCCTCAAACTCTCAAATGCCTTATTAAAATTGAAAAATCTTTGCTTCCAGCGAATATCTTCTTGCATTGTTAGTTTAATTTTATTTCACTAATCAAACTACCAACATAATCCGATTGACTTGTTTGGTCTTTAAGTTCTCTTTTAAGTATTTTTTCTGCAATATCAATTGACAGTTCTGCTACTTTTTCTTTAATTTCCGCAAGAGCTTTATTTTTCTGATTTTCAATTTCTAATTGTGCATTTGTAATAATTTTATTAGCTCTCACCTTAGCTTCTTCTTCCGATTTTCTAATAATATTATCTTTTGTTACTTTGGCATCTTTCAACAGTTCGTCTCTTTCTGCACGTGCCTCGGCAAGTATTTTTTTGTTATCGTCTTTCAATTTAGACATTTCCTCTCTCGCCTTTTTTGCCGAATTTAAAGAGTCTGCTATACTATTGTCCCTATCTTTAAGTGTTTTAAGAACAGGTTTCCAAACAAACTTTTTTAAAATAAACAGTGTTACTCCGAATGCCAAAAGCATCCAAAACAATAATCCGAATTCTGGTGTTACTAAGCCCATAATGTGTTTTTATTTAGTTGTTTTTATTTAATTAATTTTATAGTCGAAATCCAAAAACGTGATCTTTTACATTAACCAATGTATGCCCATCGGCATCTTTAGTAAATTTTAATGGTATTTCCAAACCCCAGCGTTTTTTTATAAATTCAGGTAATTCTAACTTATCTTTTGGAATTTGATTCTCATATACATACAGTAAATAATATATTTCTTTCCAGTTCGCTATTGTTTCGGTATTGTATCCATCAAAATCATTTTCATAATAATAAGCATCTGTCCAATTATTAATTTCTTTTACTAAATTTGGAATTTTTATTTTGTTTATTTGTGTTTCAAAAAAAATATTTTGAGTATCTTTATCAAAAAGTCTATTTGCTGCTCTATAAAAATTATATCTACCAGTATAACTTCGTCTTTGTGAGTAAGCAAAAATAACAAATATATATTTTTCTATTGCTTTAAGTAAGTTTGTTTTTTCATCATCTTCGCTTTTTATAAAAAAACTTGCTAATATAATTGGTTTAAACATTTTAAAACCAAGCATATTTAGTTTTTCAAGCCAATTTATCTGTTCTGAGTTTATATCTATTTTTAAATTATATAACTTAAAAATTTTAGAAATATCTTTATTTCTAATATAATCATTTGGATTATGAATAATATACCAATAGATTATAGATTCTTGTAAATTTTCTACATAATTGTTAATATCCTCAAATGTTATTTTATTATTTAAATTAGAAGTAAAAAATACTCGTTCAAAAATATCTTTGGCATAAGATTCTGATTCTGTTTTTACATATCTACAATACATTATCCAATGTGATTTTAGAAAATCATCATCCGAAAATCTTTCACTCATGCCTATTACTTGGTAAATTATTCTCCAAGTTTCATTTATTTTTTGTCTTAAATTTTCATATTTTTTGTCTTCTTCATTAAGCGATGAAAGAAAAATTAATCTGTTTTTTAGTTTTTCGAGATTACTTAAATCTTTTCCTCTATTATTTTCTGTCTCAAATATAACATTTATATCCAAACTATCATCTAAAATAATATAATCAAAAACAAGTTTTTTTGTTATTTTTTTGAACAATTCTTGTTTTTTTGAGAAATCCCACTTATTAATTTTATTAATTATAAATTCTTTTGCGAATTTAAGATTTTTTGTATAAAGGGTTTCTATTTCTGGGTTTTTCTTACTATTTTCAAATATATTTTGTTTTAAGTAATTATAGCTTGGGTCGTCGTAGTCATATCCAAAAATATATGTTTTTTCACTTCCCGTTTTTTTTGGTGTAAAATATATATACGAGTGGAGTTCGTCCTCCTTTTCAAATTCATCGTCATCTTTTATGTTTTGCAAAATAATAGAAATCCAAATTAAAACAGTAGTAATACGTTGTTGACCATCAACAATACTAAAAATTCTATCAAATTTTTGATTAATTTCTTCTTTTTTAATATCTTCTTTTGCAATTTTAACTAATTTTATTGCACCTGTATAGTGCTTTCTACTCTCTGTAATATTCTCAATGTCGTTCCACAAAGCCTCTAAATGTTCTTTTTCCCAAGAAAAACCTCTTTGATAATCTGGTATTCTATAAATAGTTTTACTATCAAAAATTTCGCTTATGTTTTTTAATTCTGCCATTCTTGAAGTTTATTATAATTTCTTTCTAAATATTCTTTTAGATTTTTTGGTATTTCACAAGTGTTGTGATATAAAAGAATTAAAATTTTTATCCTAAGTTTTTTACATATTTTTTTTTGGCTACCCACGTAAAGTTGGACAAATTTTAAATATTAAACACTTTCCAACGTG
>JAOZTW010000082.1 GCA_029938985.1 Bacteroidales bacterium
AATGATTCAATGATTCAATGATTCAATGATTCAATGATTCAATGATTCAATGATATGATTATAAACCAATAGATTAAAGCTATACAAAAGTGTAAAAACTTTTGTATAGCTACTTATGTCGTTTTTATAGTAATATTGTAATTTTACTATCTCTTCTTCTGATAAAGGGGATAAATGTCGCATAATATTGTTTTTTGCAAAAGTAAGAAAATGAAATTAAATTGCCAAATATTTATTAGTAATAACTTTTGTGAGGGTGCTTACTTAAATTTTCCAAACTTGATTTATAATCGGTTTCGTGAGCTGTTCTGTTTAAAATATCTTTAAACTTATTTTTCTCATTTTCGGACAGCTCGTCTGATTTGAGTAAAAATTTATAATCTTCATATAAAGCGGATATTAAATTCATGAAAGCTTTTACACATTTTTCCCAATTTGTTTCTTTTATTTTTTTTAGCGAAATATTTATTACTGGATATTTATTTTGATGTTTTTTGCAAAATTCTGTTTTTTTTGATATTTTAAATTCTGAAAACAATTTTGCACTTTTTTGTTTATTAATATCAAAAAAATGTTCAATCATTGATAAATTCAATGTTTTTCCAAATCGCTTTGGACGAGGTATTAAAACAATGTCATTTTCATTATAATAAAAATTATAAATAAGCATTGTTTTATCCACAAAGTAGTGCTTGTGATTTGCTACTATGTCAAATTCAGACCGTCCTATTTTTAACGTTTTTTTATTTTCCATATTTTTTATATAGTAAGGAGTTATAGTAACACAATCAATTGTTTGTTTGTAAGTTATTTTAAAATTAGTACGAGTTTCATCAGTTGTTATTTGTTTGTGAGCAATCATTTTGTCAACAAAATACATTGTATCTTTGGTAATTTTATTTTGTTTTTCAAATAGAGGGATAAATTTTTCAATAGCTATTTTTATAGCTAAATCTTCATCAGGTGCAATTTTTTTATCAATATTCTCTACGCTTTTTCTTGTATTTCTCAATTTTGGAAGAATAGTATCCTTATCATCAATTTTTAAATTTTCAACTATTTCTATTTTTTTCTCTATCAATAATAAATTTTCCGAATAATTATTAGCAACCATATCATAATTGCCCGTTTCCAAGTTGTCTTCAATAATTTTATATTTAGAATCATAAATACATTTATTTACATAATTTTCGTAAAAGTATTGTTTTGAAACAGCAAAATACGAAGCATCTGCATACCTATCGTCTTGATAATATTGCTTTACAGGTAAAATGTTTAGCATCATTTTGATTTTGATACTATCGTCATGTAAAGATAGGTTGTTAACAATTTTTGACATTAATAATCTCCTTCCGCTGTCCAAATCCACAATTTTGAAATCTATTTTTCCATCCTGTTCAATATTTGTTACAAAATGAGTTTCTTCAAGTTTGTTTCGCTCAATAATAAAATTGTCACGAGATATACTCGTCCTGTCAATAACTTGAGCATTTGTTACTACCATTATGCTTACAAGCATAAATGAAAATAAAATCTTTTTCATAATTTTAATTTTTAATTGGGTTATTAATAATGTTAGTATAGTGTTGTTAGTACAAAGATAAATCTAAAGTTGATTTTTGCACATTTTTAATAAAGTTTTTTTATTTTTGCAAAAAAGATTAACTTCGCAACTTTAACTTTAACAAAATATCATTCTAAAAAACTTTGCAAATATAAATCATACATTCATGAAATATTTGGAAATGTTTGGAAATATTAAAATTATGATTTCCAAAAACTTTTTTTTAATTTCGTAACTCTTAAAATATATAACAAATGGATACTTTTATGAAATATTTAATAGGTAATCAAATAGTTGTAAGAGCTTTTATTAAAGAAAAGTATGGAGAAGATATTAAGAGTAAAGAAAAAATAACTACATCTTCCATAAAAAATTTTGTAGTTAAGAGAATGAAAGAAAATGCAGGTTTAGAAAAAAAACTTGAAAGATATAGTGCTTGTGATTTGCTACTATGTCAAATTCAGACCGTCCTATTTTTAACGTTTTTTTATTTTTCATATTTTTTATTTAAAAGGAGTTATTTTGCAAAAATAATATTTTTTTTATAAAACAAAAAATATTGTACGTTTTTATGAAATTATACAGGAGGGAAAAACGAGGTTTGATAAAATAAGTAATGCAAAGGAGGTTGTTTTACTGGCTTTGTTTATTCAATTTAAAGAAAAACAGCTACTAAATTTGAGAATTTTAGTAGCTGTTAGGGTGTTTTTTGCTGGTTTAACAATTCAATAATAATATCATGATATTTGCGTGTTTATGAAGAGGTTAAAAGCAATAAACTAATTTAAACGGTATTTTATTTTAATATGCCTTAGTTCAAATATAAAAAATATGTCTAATTTATAATAATAATTAAAAATATTTTATAAGTCTAAGCTTAACTGTACAAGAAGAGCAATAATTAGTAGTTCCATTTACAAAATTATAAGTTCTATTGGTTTTATACCAATAAGTAGAATTATTAATTTGCAAAACAGATTTATTACTATAAATTTTGTTGAGTTGTTCGTAGTTAGGTATTATCCAATCTCCAGATTCTTTATCAAGTGCTTCAGAGTATGAAAAAACAGTTTTTGTGCCCCAAGTATGATGTGATGGAGTACAAGCACGAGCATGACGACTACGACAATGCCTTACTATGTATTTGTAGCTACAGTCTGTTTTTTTAACAATAAATCCTGAACCATCATTATTTAATTCAGCGATAAGTCCTCCTAAGTAATTTATACCAATAAACTCGTCTGTTGTAAAACCTGCGTTAAGCAACTGTTGTAAAGTAACACCTGCTGTTAGTAACTGGTTTACAGATATTCCAGCAGCAATTAATTCTTCAATACTGTAATTTTGCAGTAAATCTGTTACAGATATATTTTTTAATATATCAATTTCAAGTTGTTGTAAATGATTTTGATTTGTAAGAATATCAAGTAAATTTTTATGATTATGTAAACTATCTATAAGTTCTGTATGTACAACTACCAAACTATCATAAATCTCATTTTGTACGACGACCAAACTATCATAAATCTCATTTTGTACGACGACCAAACTATCATAAATCTCATTTTGCACAACTACCAAACTATCATAAATTTCATTTTGCACAACTACCAAACTATCATAAACTTCTGAAGTTAAAATAGATAGGTTGTCAGCGAAGTTGTTTTTAACAACAAACAAACTATCCTCAAATCTATTTTGAATAGTAAATAAGCTGTCATTAAATCGTTCCTGTATGGCGGTTAAACTATCCAAATAACGAATCGTTGTTTCTTCGTTAACTTTTTCAATACTGTCAGTTAATCTTAATATTATTTCTGTAATTTTAGTATCAACCTGTCCTAATGTAATTGCATCGTTTGGGTCGGTAGCAGGACTAACATCTTTTATCTGATTGTTCCCACTATTATATCCATCAACTCCAAGAGACAAATAATTTGGAGTGAAGTTTACAAATTGAACTCCATCGTATTTCACTAAATCTCCCGTAATTACATTTGTGAAATTAAAATTAGCATTAAAGACTGGGTCTGTTTCATTTGTTATATATATATCTAAATTCGGTTGATTAGTCAAATCATCATAACTTCCACCAAAAGCATCAGTAATTCCATAACCTGCAAGTGTAGTTGGTGTGTTAGACAAGCTACTAAATATTCCATCAAAAAGTATTGGTCTATTTGTCAAAGAATTATAATCTCCATCAAACAAAATAGGTAAGTTAGTTAACTTATTATAATCGGCAGTTTCTGCTACTGCTGCATACAAAGTATAAGGTACACTCAATAATTGAGTTGCTCCCATTGTAACTCCATTTACACTTAATTCAATATAATAAATATCTGCTCCCCATTCTATAATATCCAAATTAGCCAACGAACCAATTTCTAAATAAACTAAACCTTGCGAGTTTGTTGTTGTATTATGTAGTTCGGTAAAAACCTGTGTACCCGTTGAACTACCTTCTAATATGGCAACTCCAACAGTTATTCCTGTATTAGCAATTACTTGTTCATTAGCATCTCTTATTACACATTGATAATTAAATTTATATGGCACTTGTGCCATTATTCCTGTTATAGCTATAAAAAGAGCTATAAATAATAAACTTATTTTTTTCATTTTGTTATTTATTTTTTTATTAATTTAAAACTTTTAATTTGTTTGTTATCCTGTTTTACAGTCAAAAAATATATACCACTTGCATAGTCTGTTAAATTTATTTGTTCAATATTGTTTTGCACTGCTCCGTTTTTTAATATTTTACCATTAAGGTCTGTTAACACATACTTAATATTGTCCTCTTCGTTGTGTTCTATTTTCAATTCAACAAACCTTGTAGTTGGATTGGGGTAAACGAACACATTTAGTTCAGTGCCTGATTGTTTTTCTACAGTAGTAATAATATAATCTGTCTGATAAAAACCAGAAGTTAAAATAAAATCATCATTACTGGATGTTGCTGTTACACATTCTCCAATTGACCAACCTACTTGATAACTTGTGTTTGAAAAACCGCCTCCTGCTGTACTTGATAATTGTTGCGAAATTGACTGTGCTATTATTCCTGTTGTCAAAAACAGGAGTAAAATTGTTGGAATTAATTTATTCATTTGTTTTAATTTAAAATTAATTATTATAATAACTTCAATAAGTCAATCTGATGTTTTGCATCAGACTGACATCTAATTTTTAAATACTGTTCTTTGTTTTGAAATCGAGTTTTAACAGTATGTACTAACTAAGGCACAACTACTTGATTATAAAAACTAATATCATCAATAGCACCATTGTAAAAGTGATTGTTATCTGCACGTCTACCAATTCTTATTTGATTAACATCTAAAGCATCTTCAAATGTATATGTTAGAACTCCTAATTTTGTATCATCTAAATAAATTGTTACTTCTCCTCCCGACCTTGTTACAATAATGTCATAAAATTGTCCAAAAACAAAATTTTCTGGTGCTGTTAAGCATTTTTCTTGGCTACCAAGTCTAACATATATTCTATTCCCTGAGGTTAACCAAACATCAAAATATAAGTGGTTAGTTGATACAATAAAATTAGCGGCATTATCTTCTATTGAAATAGTAGATTTCATTGTAAAATCATTAAGCCCGTTTAATATTTCACTTGGTAAACTTAAATACGAATTTTGGTTTGAAAATCTTAAAGTATTATTAATCAATGTTGGTGCTGGTGTACCTATAATAGTTGCTTCGTAATGATTTGAACCATATCCAAAAAGGTCTGTATTGAAAGGAAAACCAGATATTAAATACAAATCGTTTAACATTTGGCTATTATCAAGAATAACACTAAGTGGTTCAACCTTAGCAAAATGTTCTAATTCTTGTACAGTAAAAGTATGTTCCGAGTCGGTGTATCCTTCTTTTTTAAATACAAATTTATAAGCATAATATTCTCCCGAACCACCATAAGTAATTTGGTTAAAAATATCTGTTAGGTTAAATGTTTCTAATAAGTCTTCACAACAATCGCTTATTCCATAAACAAGAAGTTGTGCATCGGTAAGTTCAAAATGATTTGTAACATCTGATAAAGCAAATGTTCCTACATTTGTACAAATACAATCTGGGCACACAACATCTATTGATATATATCCAAAGTCTTCAATATCGCAAACAATGCAATTTGTACCTATCACTTCAATAGTTATTTGAGTTGAATTGTCTTTGGTAATATCAATGCAAATTGGTGCAGAGTCATTTACTATTTCTGCAAACTCAGAACCATCTTTTGGTAATATAAACAATACAACATTGCTTGCATCGTAAAGAACAAAATCGGTAATTTTATAGCTACCTACTTTAAGTACAATAGGTTCTATCGATAAACTTCCTGTTATTATTAAGTTTCTTTTTTCTTCATACACAACCTCTTCTGTTACTGCATCAATTATACGAATGTAAAATGATGCTACTTTTGCTGGCACATTACCTTCTTTAGTTAAACTTTCTTCGGTTTCTATCAATTGTGTTTTAAGCGAGAACTCTAATGTTCCATTTCCTGATTCTTTTTTGTTACAAGATAAAAAAGTAAGAGACATAAAACTACTTACAATTAAAGTAACAAATGCAATTTTTGATAATTTTTTCATATTTCTAATAATTTAAAAAGATAAATAAATAAAATGATTGATATTTTAAATTTATAATTACACCTACTCTATTAACGATTTTCGGTTTGCTCGTTTCATTTGTATTTTTTGCTGGGCTTTTATTTCGTATCATGATTTTTTAATTTTAAATAGAGTTCCTAATATAAAGACAAATTAAATATTGCTTTTTGCACATTTTTAATAAAGTTTTTTTTATTTTTGCAAAACAAAAATTTCTTTAATATTTATTTGCAAATATATAAATATTATATTAATATTACCAAATAATTACCCATATATTACCAATTAAAATAAATATAGTTTAGTGTAAAGCTATTAAATGACTGTATATGTGCTTTATCCTAATACCAAAATAATGATATAAAAACGATGAAAAAAACAACAATTCAATATTATTACGACAATCCTGCTATTTTGATTAATCATATTATCTTAACTTATGGAAAGAAAGTAGCAGGAAAAACCAATAACAAATTTTCGAGGTCAAAAATTTACAATTTTGTTATTTCTCATAAATCAGAAAAAAACAAACACTATTTAGAGAATATTAAAAAATTAGTAAAAAAGAATAAAAAGCAAGTTACAAATGAGGATTTTATAATAAAGTCCGATTCTTTTAGAACTATTACAGAGTTTTTAAATCAAAAAATAGATAAGTCGTTGTTAATAATCGAACTCATTATTGCTGTTTTTGAAATACCTATAATTAAGGAGTATAATTCAATTTTTAAAGAAGAACTTGATGATACTATTATTAAAGAAGAGCAAATAGATTATTATATTGGATATTATCCTGCAAGTAATTATAGAATAACATATTTATGGCTTGAAGTCAATTATACACAAAATAAAGTGCATTTATTTTATTCTATTGATTTAGAAAAAAAATTATCTGCCACATATACGGGAATGATAGAAAAAACAATACCACTGGAATTACTAATTTTGAGAAAAAGAAATACCAATTATATGGCAACTATTTTATATCAACCTTCTTATGGCAGAAACAAAGTTATTAGAGCTGTGTGGCAAAAATTACATCATGAATCAGTAATTTCATCTTTAGAAGTTTTATTAATTAAAACGGAAAAAAACAATAAATATGAGTTTTATAAAACCGCAATACCAAAAGAAATGCACGTTTTAGGCGGTAAACGAATAAATATTAATGTACATTCTTATACAGGCATAGGACAGATAATACATCCAAATTTAATAAATATTTATGAATTTATTGAAGGTTATTACATCGGCATTTTTCCATATAGAAATAATCTGTTTCATTTTATAAAATTAAAAATAGAGTTTAATATTTCCAACGACCCAATGGTTGAATATTTAGATGATTTTACAAATATAAAAGGTTATGTTCGTTTTATAAACGAGAATGTACTGTATTGTCATTTACCGAATAATGTTTACTACGGTGCGGAACTCGGAAAAGGAGAAAACGAAAAACATATAAAAATAAGCTTAGATAATATTAGAAATTCGAATTTTTTAAAAGGTGTTTTTTCTGAGGTCTCAAAAGGTTTTCAAATTTGGGCAAGCAAAATTGTTTTTATAAAAATTTCAAAACAAGAATTTTTGAGTAAAAAATATTATGACATAAAAATAGATAATAATAAAGATTATAATAATTTTGCAGAAAATAACAACGAAATAGTAAATTATCTTTTAAATAAATAATATAATGAAAAAACCATTATTAATTGGATTACCAGCAACTTGCAAAACAACTTATAGTAGATTAATTGCCAAAAAGTTAAATTTTGAAATAATATCAACAGATATTTTATTTAGAAAATACAGAGCAATACCTTTGGATAGCAATAAATTTGGAGTTGAAATTATGCGTAATTTTTTATCTTGTGTAGAGAAACAATCTAAAGAAATATATACAAAAATTTTACCCGAAGCAGAGAAAGGTAAACTTGGAGATTCTAAATTATTTCGCTCTTTTGGAGAGGATATTTTTCGTCTGTACGAAATAGAAATGAATAAATGGTTAAACAAGAACGGCAAATTTGATAACAAAATTGTTGATTTATCTGCCTCTGCACTTCTTTACGAAGAGAATAGAAACTTATTTTCGGCAAAAAACGGTTACACAAAAATATTGTTAGACGTAAATACTAATATTATTTTATCTCGCTTGTTAAAAGATTATAAACAGTATCTTGAAAACTCAAAAAATGCTGGTAAAAAAATGCCAATAAGGGGAGCTTATGAAATTGCGGCAGAAAATGCTATAAAAAACGGAGGAACAGCTATAGAGGGTTTGCAGGCACAACTTGAAAAAGATAAAAATTATAGAATAGAAAAATACAAAAAATATTCGGATAAAATTATTAAAATAGATTCAGAAATACCGAAAGAACAAATTTGTGAAATAATTTTAAAAAAATTGTAATTTTTACCAATTATTTTTCTTTGTATTAAATATTTTCCTATGTTTAACAACATAAAAAATGTCAACAATATATAACTTAAGTTTCGAGGTTGTTATTTGCTAATTATATGATAGATATAATGTCGTTGTTGTTTATCGATGGTCGTCCAAAAAAACAAGAATACTGTATTTTTTGTAGTTGCAAACCTAACAAAAATATATAATTCAATATGATAACCAAAATAGTAAAAAAAGAATTTAAAAAAAATCCTTATGTTTTATTTCGTTTTGGAGGAATAGAAAAAAAAACATTAAAGCAGGAACTGAAGAAAATAAATTTTATATTTCCTATGGAACTAATAAAATTTTGGGTAGAATTTGGTGGAGGCGATTTTTTTGAAACAGAAACATTGTTACACCACTTAACAATTAATAATGTGTTAATTGACGAATTGATTGCAACAAATAATTTTCATTACTCACAAGGATTAAATGAAAAATATCTGATATTTAAACTTAATCCAGCAGAAGTAACCACTTTTGATAAAGAAACCAATGAAATTGTTATGTTTCATTGCAAAAAAAACAAGAAAACAAAAACAAGAAGAAAAATTAAATGTTGCAAAAAATAAAATAAATTTATTACCTTTGTATTTTAAACAAATAAGCAAAAACAATTTCTCAAAAAATAACATAAAACTTTTAATAAACTAATATCAAGTGCCTAAAATTTTAATCTTTAATAATATTATTTTTTATATCTTTGGTATTGATATAAAAGAAGGCAGACGACATATTCATGTTTTTATGCAATCAGTAAATCGTTTTAAACCAGCCAAAATATGGTTAGAACCTGAGATTAAACTTGCTAAACAAGGTGATTTTAGCTCAAAAGAAATTAATAAAATTAGTTACAAACCACTCTGATATTATTAATTCTCAATTAGATAAATTTTTCAAGAACAAACCTATTAAAATAATTAAATTATGACAGAAGGATATATAAATATAAAACCAGAAATTGAATTTATTAATACCGAAAATCAATTAATTCAAGTTTCTTTAAAAGACGGTAGAAAATTAATTATACCTTTGGATAAATTTAAAAGTATAAAAAAATTAAATATAGAACAACGTAAAAAAATTCAAATTATAGGAGCAGATGCTTTTACTTTTGATGATTGTGCAGAAGTATATCATTTAGAACAATTACTTGGTAGCTACACTAATTATAAACATAATTAATTTTAATAAATTTGCTAACTTCTAATATGAAAATTAATAATTCTATGAAATAATAACTAAAATATTAGTTTTAACAAAACAGAACAAATTAAAAAAAGATTGTTTATAAACTATCGGTGTATGTTTAGCCAAAACCGACATTAATTTAAGTAACAAAAAAAGAAAAAGGATAAACAAAAACAATAAAAGTTTTAAAAAAATGACATCAAAAAAGATAATAGAATTAGGTTATTCCGATTTTAAAGAATTTATAAACTCAGGAAATTATTTTGTAGATAAATCAATGCTAATTTATGATTTGTTAACAAAAGGAGCTTATATTTCATTAATGCCACGCCCCAAACGATTTGGAAAAACACTGAATTTATCTATGATTGAACATTTTTTTGATATTCAAAAAAAAGATAGTGCCAAATTGTTTGCAGATTTTGAAATAGCAAAAGAAACAGAATTTTGCAAAAAACATCAAAATAAATATCCTGTAATAAATATTTCGTTAAAAAACATAAAAGAAACAAATTGGACGAATTGTTTAGACGGTTTTAAACAAATTGTTATAAAATTATATGAAAAATTTGATTTTTTGTTACAATCAGATAAATTAAAAGAAAGCGAGAAAAAAAGATTTAAAGACATAATAAAAGAAAACTCATCGGAAAAAAAATACAAAACAAGCCTTCAAGATTTAAGTGAATATTTACAAAAACATTTTAAAAAGAAAGTTATAATTCTTGTTGACGAATACGATGCCCCAATAATAACGGCTTTTAATAATACAAACAGTCCAATAAAAACATCTGATAAAGAAAATAAAACATATTATCAAAAAGTAATTAGTTTTATGCAGGGTTTTTTGGGCGATGCTTACAAAGGTAACGATACCAACTTAAAAAAAGGACTACTTACTGGCGTTATGCGTGTGGGACGAGAAAGTATTTTTTTGGAATGGAATAATTTTTCTGTTTATGGAATAACTTCGCATAAATTTGATACTTATTTTGGCTTTACAGAAAAAGAAACTAAAAATATATTAACTTATTTTGACCTGCAAAATAAAATATATGATGTAAAAAAATGGTATGACGGATATAAATTTGGAACAACTTCACAAATTTATAATCCTTGGTCTATAGTAAATTATATTGATAGAAATAATGAAGGTTTTAAGGCATATTGGGTAAATACCAGCGACCCCTCATTAATAAAAAACAGACTTACAGAAGAAGGAGTAAAAGAAAAAATTCAAGATTTGATTGAAGGAAAAATGATAGAGAAAGAATTAATGGACGATTTTGTTTTTGCAGATTTTGAAACCGATAGAGAACTAATTTGGACTTTGCTAACTTATAATGGATATTTAACGCAAGTAGAAAAAGGAAAATATGGAAATTATAAGTTAAAAATACCAAATAATGAAATCAAAATTGTTTTTACAAATATTATAATGACTTGGCTAAAATCGGAAGTTAAAATAAAAAGAGATTTATTAATTTCAATGTCCGAAAATTTAATAAACTCTCGTATAACAGAATTTGAAAAAGATTTTAGAAAAATAGTGAGAGGAACAATAAGTTACTATGATACAGCAGAAAAAAAAGACAAAAATACAGACGAAGTATTTATTTCACACGAACAGATATACCATGTATATACACTCGGCTTACTTGCAATTTTAAGTGATGACTATAAAATAAGTTCAAACAAAGAAAGCGGAGAAGGTCGGTATGATATTATGTTGATTCCGTATGATAAATCCCAAAATGGAATAATAATAGAAATAAAAAAAATAGAAAAACGACAAAACAACGAAAAAAATATAAGCAAATTTAAGGAACGTATAAATAAAAAATTAGATGAAGCTTTGCGTCAAATAGAAATAAATGAATATTATACTGAATTGTTGGACAGCAAAATAAAATTAGATAATATAATAAAACTCGGAATTGTTTTCGCAGGGAAAATACCTTATGTAAAACGAGGCTACCCGTTTAAAGTTGGACAATAAATTACTGTCGGTGTGGCTTAAAGCTACGCCGACAGTTTATATACAATTGTTTGTGCGAGAGCGATGTGCAACTTTACGTGGGTAGCCTAAAACGAAATGATTAAAGTGTATATCATAAAAATAAAATTTGTGAAATAATTTTAAAGAAATTGTAATTTTTACCAATTATTTTTTTATCTTTGTAAAACAATTTTTTATAAAAAAAACATGGATGATACAATAACTTATAAGGAAGTTCTAAATTTGATACGTGAGTCGGCTATAATTAATCGTCAGATGATAGAAGATTGTAGAAAAGAAAACGAAAAGCGTTGGCGTAAAATAGAAGAGGAAAAAATAAAAGAAGAAAAAATACGTATAAAAGAGTACGAAAAGCGTTGGCGTAAAATAGAAGA
>JAOZTW010000627.1 GCA_029938985.1 Bacteroidales bacterium
CAACTGAATTTCAACTGTATTTAATTTCTTACTACTAAGATTCAACAAACTATTAGCTATTTAAACGTTTTCTTTTTGCTTTAGCACCGTCAATAAACACGCAAATATCTTGATATCAGTATATTTATTGAATTGTTTAAAATATAAAAATAGCCACTAAAAAACTGTCGTTTATTTACAATTATCTACTTAATTCTACTTTACGAAGTTAAAGCAAATACCAAAGACGTTATAATCAATAGGCTTGCCTGTATGAGCAAGAGGATTTATCTATTTGTTTGTAAGCACCAAAGGTGCGTAATCTATTCACTAATGTAAGTTATTTCGCTCTTTTTGTGTTTACTATGTAAAACTAAATAACTTACCTTGCCATTACAGGCAAGGCTTTTGATTACGCACCTTTGGTGCTTAAAAGTCTTATAATTAGGTGCTTTTAACTTAGTAAAGAAAAATTAACATAAAACTACAAAATTTTATTTTCAATTATAAATAAAGCAACCCCTGCCAAAAATACTCTTAGGAGGGGGTGTTAATTTACTGTGAAGACAAAAAAATTAGTATTCGTCTTCATTAAAGAAAAAGTCTTCTTTACTGGGATAGTCTGGCCAGATGTCTTCTATGCTTTCGAAAACCTCCGAATCATCTTCTATTTCTTGTAGGTTTTCTATTACCTCTAACGGCGCTCCAGATCTAATACCGAAGTCAATTAACTCATCTTTTGATGCAGGCCAAGGAGCATCCTCTAATTTTGATGCAAGTTCTAAAGTCCAATACATATATAAAATTTTTAAGGTTTTTTAAAAAAATGAGTGCAAATTTAATTTTTTATTTTATCATTGCAAAAAAAAAAGACTAAAATTTTTATTAATAATGCTTAATTTTGAAAATATATTAGATAATAGTTCCAGACTTGCTGCAGAAATTGCAACAAATGCTATTGGAAATGATGCAAAATCTTTTAAAAAAGTATTAGATTTATCGCTGAATGATAAACCACCAATAAACTGGAGAGCAGCACGAGTTATAAATTTATCGTGTTTAAAACATTATGAACTATTTGAACCTTACGTAAATATAGTTGCCACAAAATTCCATACTTTTACTTCTGCGGGGCTTAAACGTACATATCCTAAAATTTTTTCTTTATATATAAATAAATTGAATGAAAAAAATAAAATTGCACTTATAGACACTTGTTTTAAATATTTATTATCAAACAATGAAGATATTGCAGTGCGTGTTAATTGTATGCAATTAATTTTTGATTTACAAAAAGATTTTCCAGAAATTGGAGAAGAATTAAGACTTACGATTGAACTACTCTTACTCGAAAATCCTAAAAAAGCTCTTAAAGCACGTGCAAATATGTTACTTAAAAAATTATAAATTAGGAATTAAAAATTGGTTTACACCTTAAAATTCAATTTTTCAAAAATCATTTGTTTATTATTGTATTCATGAATTTTTATAAATAGTTAAATTTAAGGGTGTAAACCAATTCTTAATTCCTAATTCTTAATAAGCTCGTTGATTTTTTTTCTCGTAATAATTTATAAAAGCAGTATTTACAACTTTGTTACCACCTGGAGTGGGGTAGTTTCCTGTAAAATACCAGTCGCCTGTGTGATTTGGAATAGCTTTATGTAAATTTTCAACAGTTTGATATATAACTTCTATTTTTGGTTTAACATCATCTGTTTTAAGTATTTCAGCTATTTTATTAGAAATTTCCTCATCTGTAAATGGTGCATAAATTTCTTTCACAAAATTAAAAATTTCCTCTTTTGGTAATCCTATTTGAGCTTTAGATTTTTCATACACCTGCTCAATTATATGCTCTTGATTTGTGTCTTTAAGTAATTCAATAGCAGCTTTAAAAGCAATAAAATCCTTTAAATTAGCCATGTCAATACCATAACAGTCGGGATAACGAATTTGAGGTGAAGAAGAAACTATTACAATTTTTTTGGGTTTAAGGCGAGATAATATTTTTATAATACTCACTTTTAAAGTTGTACCTCGAACAATAGAATCGTCTATTACAACAAGGTTATCTGTATTTTTGTTTACAGTTCCATAAGTAATGTCATAAACATGATTTACAAGATTGTCTCTATCAGCATCTTGTGTAATAAATGTTCGCAGTTTTATGTCTTTTATAGCAATTTTTTCTACTCTTGTTCGCTCCGATATTATTTCACGCAATTGATTTTTTGTTAAATTGTCTTTTTGTTCAAAAATTTGCTTTACTTTTTTTCCTCTAATATGGTTTTCTACGGCATGAACCATTCCATAAAATGCTGTTTCTGCGGTGTTTGGGATAAAAGAAAAAACTGTATTTTTCAAATCGTCATCAACTGCTTCAATTATTTTGGGAGTAATAAGTTCGCCCAGTTTTTTACGTTCCTGATAAATATCTTTATCACTACCTCTCGAAAAATAGATTCTCTCGAAAGAACAAGCCGATTTTATTTGTGTCTCTCTAACTTGTATTTCCGAAAAACTACCATCTTTTTTCGTGATTAAAGCAAAACCTGGTTTTAATTCTTTTACTTCATCAATATCTACATTGAAAACTGTCTGAATTACTGGTCGTTCCGATGCCGCTACAACTATCTCATCGTCGGAGTAATAAAACGCAGGACGAATACCCCAAGGGTCTCTTGCGATAAAAGAATCGCCATGTCCCAAAAGACCAGCTATAACATAACCGCCGTCCCATTTTTTGCTTGCCTCTCCCAAAACTCTTTTCAAATTCAGATGCTCTTCTATTAACGGACTACTATCTCTTTTTGTATATCCTTGTTCTTTGAGATATTGAAATACTCGTTCGTTCTCATCGTCCAAAAAGTGACCAATGTTTTCTAAAATAGAAACGGTATCTGAATAATCACGAGGATGTTGACCAAGATAAAGTAGCTTTTCAAAAATCTCATCTACATTAGTCATATTAAAATTTCCTGCAAGGCACAAACTTTTTGATTTCCAATTGTTTTGACGTATAACAGGATGAACACTTTTTAAATCATTTCTACCAAAAGTACCATATCGCAAATGCCCTAACATTAGTTCGCCAACAAAAGGCATATTTTCTACAATATTGTGAATATTAACGCTATTGCCGTTGTTTTCTTTATTAAATTTTTCATGACTACGATTAATACGTTGAAAAACATCTTTAATAGGTTCTCGTAAATTTGAACGCATACGGTGTATGTATTCGCTACCCGGTTGGGCATTTATTTTTATTGTTACAAGTCCTGCTCCGTCCTGACCTCTATTATGTTGTTTTTCCATCAACAAATAGAGTCGGTTAATTCCCCACGCCCAAGTTCCGTATTTCTCTTGGTAATATTTCAAAGGTTTTCTCAACCTTATAAATGCTATTCCGCATTCATGTTTTATATTGTCTGACACTTAATATTTTAGTTTTTATA
>JAOZTW010000628.1 GCA_029938985.1 Bacteroidales bacterium
GTAATATTGGCAATATAGCCCTATTTTTTATTAACCAACACTGTTATGTAGGGACGACCTGTAAATGAGCATTTTAATATCTGAAAAATAACGAAGAAATTGATACTCATGAAAAACGCCACATATTTTTGTTTTTAACAATTCAATAAGTATTATTTGTTTTAATATGGCTAAAATACTTGAGAGTAAATTTTGTTTTAAATTGTAAGTTTTAAAATCAATTATTATATTATCTTCAATATTAACACATTTTAGACAAAAGAAAATTGCGTGAAAATCTATGTAATGAAATTTATCAATCTTAATATAATTAGGTAAAGTTAAGGGGTTATTAATCTCGTTAAATCTAATTATTTCAAAATTTACAGTCTCATATTTTTTTACATTAAAAGGCATTGTTCTTAGATTGTTATCCATATAAAATGAGAATAAAATGTTTTTGATACAACTCGTAAATGTATAATAAATAAATTGAATTAGCTTGCTCTATTCATGAATTTTCGTTATGAAAAGTATAAAAAGTCATTTTTAAAAAGGTAGATTTTTGCATTCTGTTTCGTTAAAAATAATTGAATATAAGTAATATACAAATATTTTTTGCCCTACAAAATATAAAAATATATTTTTTTAAAAACTGACATTTATATTCAGTTATCAACTTAAAATACACTTTTTCCACAAAGATACTATTTTTTTCTTAAGATGTAAGTTAAAGATTTATTAAAAATCATTTTTTTAAAAATAAAATCATTTTTTTTCTTTTTTTGAAAAAAACAATTGTACTTTTGTAGGTGTTTTTTTAATAAAAAAACAATTATTTTACAGTTCCTAATTTATTCTTACAATTTAATAATTATACTTATGAAACATTTATCAGAAAGAATTCAACGAATGTCGGAATCACAAACTTTTGCTATGTCGTTGTTGAGCAAAAAATTACAAGACAAAGGAGTAGATGTAATTAAATTAACACTTGGAGAACCAGATTTTAAAACCCCTGCACACATAAAAGAAGCAGCCAAAAAAGCAATTGACGATGATCAAACATATTATACTCCCGTGCAAGGAAATGGAGATCTAATAAATGCTATTGTAGATAAATTAAAACGGGAAAATAATATTGAATACAACAATAATCAAATTCTGGTATCAAACGGAGCAAAACATACTATTACAAATATTTTTATGACCATCATAAACGAAAACGATGATGTAATAATTCCTGTTCCATATTGGGGAACATACAAAGAAATAGTAAATCTGGCACATGGAACACAAATTTTTATAGAAGGTAGTTTTGAAAATCAATATAAAATTACTGCCGAACAAATACAAGAAAACATTTCAAGCAACACTCGTGCAATTTTCATTAACTCTCCCTCAAACCCAACTGGTATTTCTTACACCAGAGAAGAAATGAAAAAAATAGCTGATATTGTTAAAGCCAACCCTAAAGTAATGCTTGTTTCAGACGAAATTTACGAACATCTAAATTTTGATGCCAAACATGAGAGTTTTGCTCAATTTGATTATATTAAAGATCAGTTAATATTAGTAAACGGTGTTTCAAAGGCTTATGCTATGACAGGTTGGAGAATTGGTTATATGGCAGCACCTGAGTGGGTTATAGCGGCATGTAAAAAACTTCAAGGTCAAACTACATCTGGTGCAGCTTCTATTTCGCAAAAAGCCGCAGTTGCTGCCTTAAACACAGAGAGTAGTATATACGAAGAACGAATGGAAATTCTAAAAAAACGTAGAGCTTTTGTGGTTGAAGAGTTTGGTAAAATTCCAAATATAAGATTTAATATTCCAACAGCTACATTTTATATTTTTCCAGATTTTTCGGCATACTATGGAAAATCATTTGAAGACCGAACAATTAATAACTCAATGGATATGAGCATGTATCTGTTAGAGGTAGGACATGTAGGGCTTGTTCCTGGCGAAGGTTTTGGAATAGATAGCTGTTTGAGAATGTCGTTTATCAAAGATATTGAAGTGTTAAAAGAAGCTTTTGTAAGAATAAAAAAAGCACTCGCTAACTTAAAATAAAATGTATTTTTAATCTACTTGATTAGTAAGGAATGATACAATGATACAATGATTCAATGATTCAATGATTCAATGATTCAATGATTCAATGATTCAATGATTCAATTATTCAATTATTCAATTATGTGATTATTAACCATTGTATCATTGTATCATTGAATCATTCATTTTGCTTTTGAAAATAAAATAAATAAAAAAATTGTCAATAACAGAAATAAATTCAAAATCGTTACTGCGGAAATTTAAAAAAGCAGACTCGTGGTTTGTAGCCCGTTACGGAATGAATGTGTATCGTGGTTGCAAACATAATTGTGCTTATTGCGATGGTAGAAGTGAGGGATATTATACAAATGGAGTTTTTGGAAAAGATATTGAAGTGAAAATAAATTCAATACAATTGTTAGAAAAAGAATTGAATCCCAAGCGAAAAAGAAAACCAATTAAAAAAGGCTTTATAGTTACAGGTGGTGGTGTAAGCGATTTGTATCAGCCTGTTGAAAAAAAATATAAATTTGCAAAAAAAATACTACAAACAATATATAAATATAATTATCCTATTCATATTTTAACTAAATCAACATTAGTAGAACGAGATTTAAACATAATAAAGGCGATAAATAAAAAAAATAAGGCAATAGTTAGTATGAGTTTTTCGTCTGCCAACGATAAAATAAGTAAAATAATGGAACCCAATGTTCCCACTCCATCTGCTCGTTTTGAGACTCTTGCAAAATTTAAAGCCGCAGGAATTACTATTGGAATGTTTCTTATGCCATTAATTCCGCTTTTAACCGACACCGAAGAACAAATTGAAAAAATTATTATAAAAGCAAAAGAAACTGGTGTAGATTTTGTAATTTTTGGAGGAATGACTTTAAAAAAGGGAAAACAAAAAGATCATTATTTTAATGTGCTTAAACAATACTATCCAAAAGAAATAACACGTTATAATAAAATATATTTTGACCGTAAATATGGAGAAGCAACTTGGCAATATTACAATTATATTGAAAAAAACTTTGTAAAAATAGCTAATAAATATAAAATAAACAAACGAATTTATAGAACCAATTTTGAGAAACATATTGATAAAAAAGATTTAATAATAATAATTCTGGAGCAAATAGATTATTTATTAAAACAAAAAGGAACAGAAAGTAACTTTGGCAAAGAGGCATATCATATTTCACAGTCAAAACAGTCTATAACTGAGTTAATTGAAGAAAACAAACTGAACAACAAGGCGGTAGAAATAATAAAAGAAATTAACAATACTGGAACATCAAAACTATATGATTCGTTGTTTTGGTAAGGCATATTAAAATAAACTGAAAAGTCAGGAAAACTTTTTACCAGAACATTAAAGCATTGATTAATTG
>JAOZTW010000629.1 GCA_029938985.1 Bacteroidales bacterium
GGTAATTACATTTGTAATTGTTTTATTATAAGTGTTTTATAATATTTTTTTAATATTATATATGTAAAATTAATTTCATTTTATATTGATAATCAATATAAAATGAAAGCAAAAACTTTAGTAATATAATTGTTTCACTATTGAATTTCTTAGAAATTAACTTATCTAAATTTCCAGACAAAATTAATATCAAAAAAATACTAATTAAGAAATTATCATTCAGAAACTTTTGAGGTTTTTTAACAGCAAAAATATATTATTTTTATTTGTTCCTGCAAATCGTGATGAAACAGAAAAAGACAAAAGTAATCCCGATTTTGTTGTATTAGGCAAGGTATTAAATATTTGCATATTGATTATATGGTAATCTTTTATAACAAAGCATAATGATAGAATTGACCTTAAAAAGTGTCGTTTATTTATGATTAACTATTTAAGTATAGTTCGAATAAATATTTGATTTATCTGGAATAATAAAACATTGTATAACAAAGCATTGCTTGTTTTTTTATTATTATATTTTTTCAGATAATTGTTTTAATAAATCTTCTTTTGTGTAATTCTGTTTTACACCATCTAAGTTCATAAAATAATCTGTAACTTCTTCGGTCGTCATCTTAAAAGTCTTTTTTACACCTGCTCCAATGGTTGCCAAGTAAAGAATATCTGGTCTTCTAAAATCTGTTTCGTCAAAATGTGAAGTAAATGTAAAAATAGGGTGACTATCTTCATCGCCAAGATATAATATATTGCCAGACAAAGAGTTATTTATACTTTTAGACCCTTTCTCAATAACCTCATCAAAATTTATTTGTGTATTTTCCTCACCATTATTCTGGCTAACAATATCAAGAAATTGTTCTACTGTTATCAAAAATTTTCGTCCAAAAGTGGTTTTATTATCATCGTGGTTTACGCTCAAAATACAAGAACCACCATTATTCCATTTTTTGGAAGTGCGAGCAAAATATAAAGCATGTTTTATTCGGTGTGGTCTGTCGTCCTTTGGTTCAGTTTTGTCGCTACAACCCTTTTCTATTTTAGATGAATTTTTGGGTTTTCCGCCAACAATATAACACATAAATCTGTCTCTACTCAAATTTGAGCCATAACTCGCATACCATAAATATTTTGTTTTCATAATTTAATATATTTTTAATTGTAATAACTTTTAACTTTTGCAAAGATAGTTTAAGGTTTCAAAAGTACAATTTATTTTAATGTTTTTTTAACAATATTTATTATAAATAATTGTATTTTAAGCTATAAATCAATTATTAATTTTTGATTCATAGTTGTATCAAGACTGAAATTATTTTATAATTAAAAAAAAATCTAAATAATTTACACTTTTTTGAATATTTACACTATTTTTGCAGGTGTAGTTTGGGGTTACATTTCGGGTTTACTCCTTGTTTTTAGTACCACATAATTTAGAGTCGCACGGCAGTGTGTGGCAATAAAACGGAATAATAATAATAATTGAAAAAAATGAAAAATTTAAAATACATAGTTATTGCCATTGTTTTTTTAAGTGCTTGTGGAACACCTGCTGGAGAGCAAGAAAAAGAAAAAATAAACGAGTTTTACTTAAATTTTAAGGAAATTAAATTACCTTTTGGGGAAAATGAAAACAGTCCCATAAAAACAGATAAAAGAAATATTGTTGCTAAAAAATTTATTGACATTTTAACAGATACTACTGGCGGTTTTACAAAATCAATGTTAGACAACGAACTGCATTTTGAAAAAGACTATTATTATGTAGGCAAAATTCCTGCAATAGATAAAAAATTTGATATAGTAATTGTTTCTGAACTACCGTATTACGGGAGTGAAGGACCTGACGATATTAGTATAACATATAAAATTTATACCATCTCCGAAACAGGGAAAATAATTTCTTCGGTTATTCTTGCCGAAGAACTTTGGGTAGCTCAAGAATCGTCGGCTTATATGGACGGACATATTAATGAAAATTATGAAATAGTAACAACTTATTGGTCTAAATCGTGGAATGTTGAAGGACTTGAAGAACCAGAAGAAGAACCCGAAAATTTCACAAAAGGAATTATCGAAAAATACAAAATTAACAACGACGGAACAATTGAAAAAACAGAAACTATTGACTCGCAAAAAATAGCAGACGAAAATGCTAATAATGCAGAAATAGAATATTATAATAATCTTAGCGAAAATGCTAAAGTGTTGTATAATATTATGCAACAAGTACAGGAAGTAGAATTACCTTTTGAGTTTGATAAAGCATACGGATATGATTCTAAGGTTTCGATAAACGAATATTTGCATAAAAATAATGAATTGGCATCAGAAAGAATATTCCAGCCAATGTGTTGCTTGCCTCGTAAAGATAATATTTATGTTGTTGCACTTCATTCATGGAGTGAGGGTTATGATATGTCAGACAGATTTGAGCTATACACAATATCGGAAGCAGGAAAGTTGATTGATAAAATAATCATTTTTTATGGAGGGGTGGGAGAGGACATAAAAAGTGTATTCTCCAAAGACTATGAAATTACTGTAATAATAGACAATTACGAAGACGAAGATGATATGAGTACTCATGTAATAAGTGAACAAAAATATAAAATTGACGCAGATTGCAAGTTTGTTAGAACAAATTTATCGGATATTGAAAAGATTGCTAAAATATTGACAGAAAAAGAAATGACTTTTGTATTAAATGCAAAACAAAAATACGACAGTATTCAATATTCAAGCGATATTGCTTTTATAATAAATAATCAAGCGTCTGAATTAGCATCTATTTTTAACAGTGCAATTTATAAAGCCGAACCCACTGGCGAAGATCCCGAAAGATGGAGTTTTATTAGTGATTTTCTTCCAGGAATAGTGGTTGGTTTTGGAGCTGAATCCTCTGGAATAGAGGTTTATTATAATTATTATTATTTATACGAAAAAGCAATTAAAAGTCCAGAAAACGATGATAACTTATTTTTTGAAGCATATTCACACAATATTGAAATTAGTGAAGATGCTATTTCAAATCAAAAACATTTAATAAAATTTATGGCAATTGAGTGTTCCGATTTTGAAACTTGTTATTCATTGATAGGAAATGGATTGTTTCTAAAAATATTCAAAAAGCTTTAAACGAAGAAACTAATTTTGAACAAAATCTTAATGACCTAAAAACTGGGCTTTTATACGATATATATGACACAAAATACGCATTTTCAAAAAAACATGTAATAGAATATATTGATAAAATTGCAACTGAAATAACTTTTACCGAACAAGAAACCATAAAAATAAATGAATATAGAAAAAAAATTGAAAAAATGTCAGCATCAAATTTCAATTATTCAAATAAATAAAATTTATTAGAGAGAAAAAATCGGCGTTTTTCACGAGTGTCAAGTTCAAGGCTTTTTTGAAATATTAGA
>JAOZTW010000630.1 GCA_029938985.1 Bacteroidales bacterium
TCAATTTCTTCGTTACTTTTGAAATATTAAAATGCTCATTTACAAAGGTAAACTCCAATTCTAATATTAAAAAAAGCCTTGAACTTGACACTCATGAAAAACGCCTTTATTTTTGATTCTTTTTTTATGAAACTTATTGTTGGCACTCATAAAAACACAAAATCAAGTGCATCAAAATTATTTTTGTAATAATATTTTATAACTGCAAGTCTTGAGTTTATATGAGTGCGTTTTTAACAACATAAATATTTAATACTCATAGCATTAATAATGTTTAATTAAACTAATTTTACAACTCAAATGAACCACACTTACAAACAAAATCCCACCATAATGTTTATACTTTTATATTTTGCCAATTTTTTATAATTTCAACCAACAATTTTTTACTTAAACCTAATATTATGCAGAAACTAAATGTATTTAATTTGAATATCAAAAAATTGATATTGTTATTGTTTGTTATTAGTTCTATATTTTCAATATCTTGTGATAGTAGTAGAATAAAGAAAAATGTTGTGAAGTTTAATTTATCATCTGATTGGTGGAAATATCGTCACTTAAATGCCGAAAAATGGAAACGAACACCTATTCCTCACAATCTTGTATATTCTCTTCAAAACGATACACTTGTAAAAAAAATTTATTTTGGAAAATCAGTGCAAAAAAATAAATGGATAGAAGATAGTTTGTGGGAATTTCAAACTGTTTTTTACCTAAATAATTCAAGTGCCAAAAAAGAAAAAATAAATTTAATTTTTGAGGGTTTGGACACACATGCAGAAGTTTATCTTAATGATTCTATTTTATTTTATGCAGATAATATGTTTAAAAAATGGAAAATAGATTGTAAAGATAGACTTGATGTTGGTAAAAATATGATATACATAAAATTTTATCCTCCAAAAATAAAACAAAAAGAAATACAGGAAAAAAATTCATATATATTACCATACGAAGGACAAACAGCTATACGTAAGGCGATGTTTCATTTTGGTACTGATTTTGGATTTAGATATGTAGAGTCAGGAATATGGAAAAAAGTATATATTGAAGCCTGGAATAATGCTAAAATTGAAAATGTAGAATACATAACCAAAAAATTATTAGACAGTACTGCATATATTTCGGCTATTTTTGAAATTGAAGCAACCAAAGAACAAAAAGCAGAAGTTGCTGTAATTGTTAACGACAGTATTTTTCACAACACAAAAGTAGATTTGCAAATAGGCAAAAACAAATATGAAGTAAATTTTGAGATAAAAAACTATAAATTATGGTGGACACACGATTTAGGAGAGCCACATCTATACAAGTTTACATCTCGTTTGTTGGTTGCCAACAGAGAAGAAAAATCAAGTATAAATTACGGAATTAGAACTATTGAACTCAACAAAACAGACAATGGTTTTGACCTGAGTCTTAATGGAAAAAAAATATGGATACGTGGAGCTACTTATGCTCCTTTGGATATGTTTTATTCTAAGGTTCACAAAAACAAATATCAACGTATAACATCAAGTTTGATTTTGGCAAATATCAATGTTGTAAGAGTCTGGGAAGGTGGAATTTATGAAAAAGATGTGTTTTATAATTTATGTGACAAGAAGGGACTATTAATTTGGCACGATTTTATGTTGCCCTACAAAATATATCCAAGTGATAATGAATTTATTAGCAATATTGAAGAAGAAACAAAACAAGCAATAATAAAATTAAGAAATCACCCTTCTATTGCTTTTTGGTATGGCAGTAATCAAATAACAAATTATTGGAACGAAAATAAATTGTCAAATATATATTCCAAACAAGACTCAATAGAAATTAATGAAGTAAATAATAAAATTTTCGAAAAACTATTAAAAAAACTGGTTTTAAACTATGATTTAAAACGAGAATATTATACTAACTTTGATGAAAATAAAATATTTACTAATTTTGAAACAGTAAGCTATACTAATATTCAAGCAATAACTAAATTTACTACAAAAGCAGAACGAGTTGTTGGTTCAGAAATGCTTCAATATCATCAAAAACCTTTTATTAGTGAAAAACATACAAATATAGAATTAGAAAAAAGATTTGGAAAACCAAAAACGTTGGAAAACTATATTCGTTTAAGTCAAATTGCACAGGCTGAAAATTTTATTCCAAAAATTGAAAATAAGGTGAAAAATAGAGAAAATATATTTTTGGGAATTGTTAATGACTACAGTTTGGTGATTTCGCCATTTCCAATAGATCATCTGGGAAACTGGAAGGCTTCGTGGTTTTATGTCAAAAATATTTTTAATAACCTGCAATTTTTTATTTCAGAAAAAAAGAACCAAGTATTGGTTTCTGTTTCTTCAAATGTAGATAAAAAAATAAAAGCAGAAGTTTTTTTAAAAGTATATAATTTTAATGGAAGAATTTTATGGAAAAAAAAATATCCTGTAACTATTGAACCAAATCTATATAAGACTTATATTTATCTTGATATTCCGCATATTATTAAAAAACACGGAAGAGAAAATATTGTTTTAAAAGCAGAAATTATTGAAAATAAAAATAAACTAACTCAAACACATTATTGTTTTGCTCCAACCAAAAAATTGGCTTTAAAAAAACCAAAAATTGAAATGAATTTTTTCAAAATAGATGAAGGTCATGCAATAGAATTGACTACAAATAAATTTGCTAAAAATATTTATCTTCGTACAGGAAAAGCTGGTTTGTTTGATGAAAATTATTTTGATTTAGTGCCAGGTGAAACAAAAGTTGTTAAATTTTATCACGAAAAAATAATTGATAAAATAGAAACCCAAATACATGCCACTTCATTCTATGACTGGAAATGACAATTACAGTAAATTAGGAGTTGCCCAAAAAATAGCAGGGCTGTTGCATGCTAATTTTTAATAATAAAAATTTATAATTCTATGAAAAAAATATTCAATATTCAATATAGAATTTTCAATATTCAAGTAAAAAACAAATAAAATGAACATTGAAAATTCAGTATTGAATATTGAAAGTTAATTTTATATAAGCATGCAACAGCCCTGCAAAAAATAGGGGACTTGGAAACGTCTAAATAACATGACAATTACTAATTTGAAAGTTATTACGCACAAATTATAACTTCTAATTACTTAAGTATTTTTTCATTTTAAATACTTTATAAAACTATGTCCTAATTCAGCAGTTAAGTACCCATACAAAAGTTTTTTGGCATTTTTCATAAATGCAAATTACTGCCTTATTTTGATTATTTTAAAATCCTCATTTACAATAAGTAAACTGCGGTATTTAAAAAATAAAAATGCCTTGCACTTTACACTTATGAAAAACGCCAGTTTTTTACACATTTGTATTTCTTTAATCTATTGGTTTACTAAAGTTTTTGTGTTCATTTTATGATGATTATCAATGATTTGTAAAAATCAA
>JAOZTW010000083.1 GCA_029938985.1 Bacteroidales bacterium
AAATTACTGCGTTATTTTGATTATTTTAAAATCCTCATTTACAATAAGTAAACTACAGTATTTAAAAAATAAAAATGCCTTGTACTTTACACTTATTAAAAATGCCAAATTAATTTACAGTAAGTTTTTTAAAAATATAAAATTATGACAAATTTAATTTCCATTGAAGGGTTTCAAATTAGTGAGTTAATCTACGAAAGTAAAAATACAAAAGTATATAAAGGAGTAAAAACGGAGAACAACCAAGCGGTTATTATTAAGTTGCTAAATAAATCTCGTCCTACTCTTAGCGAATTAACAAGGTTTAGAGAAGAGTATAAAATAGCAAAAAAAATTAATAGTGCCAACCAAAGTGTTATTCAAACCTACTCCTTGATTAAACACGAGAACACCCTTTTGATGGTTATTGAAGATTCGGGAGGAGAAACTCTTGAATACATTTTAAAACAAAAAAAGCTAAGTTTAAAAGAATTTCTAAAAATCAGTATCCAGACGGCTAACTCTATACACGAAATTCATAGCAGAAATGTTATTCATAAAGATATTAAACCTGCTCATATTATTTGGTGTAAATCAGAAGATGTAGTAAAAATATTTGATTTTGGTATTTCAACCCAACTAACAAGAGAGATAACAGAAATAGTTAACTTAGATAAATTAGAAGGAACTCTACAATATATATCACCAGAACAAACAGGTAGAATGAATCGGTCTATTGATTATCGTACTGATTTATATTCTCTTGGTGTAGTTTTATATGAAGCCTTGACAGGAATTAATCCTTTTACAGGAAGCGATTCAATGGAAATTGTACATAATCATATAACAAAAATTCCAGATGCTCTTTCGGTTGTAAATAACAAAATACCACAAACAATTTCGAATATTGTAATGAAATTGTTGGAAAAAACAGCAGAAAAGCGTTATCAATCAAGCTTGGGTTTAAAAAATGATTTAGAAAAATGCCTCGAATTACTAAACAAAAATGGAGTAATTAACGATTTTAAGATAGCAAAAAATGATTTTTCTGATAAATTCAAGTTACCACAAAAAATTTATGGAAGAGAAAAAGAATTAGAAACACTATTCAGTTCATTTGATGAAACGGCAAGAGGAGTCAACAACCTACTCTTAATTACTGGTAGTTCGGGAGTTGGAAAATCTGCTTTGGTAAACGAAATACACAAACCAATAGTAGAAAAAAAAGGTTTTTTTATTTCAGGGAAATTTAATCAATATAATGAAAACGTTCCTTATAGTGCCATTTCACAAGCGCTTAGTGTTTTAGTAAAAGAATTATTGAGCGAAAACAAAGAAAAATTAAACGAATGGAAAGCAGAACTATTAAAAGTAGCTGGTCCAAACGGACAACTTTTAATTGACATAATTCCAGAAATAGAGAAAATTATAGGAAAACAACCAGCTGTACAAGAGCTAAACCCAGTAGAGGCACAGAATCGTTTTATTATGATTTTTAGAAATTTTATAAAAATAATAGCTCGTCCAAATCATCCATTAGTAATTTTTCTTGACGACCTTCAATGGTGCGATATAGCATCTTTAAATATAATAAAAGACTTATCAACCAAAGATATACCTTACCTTATGCTAATTTGCTCGTACCGAGAAAATGAAGTAGGAGAAGGACACCCCTTTAAACTTTCGATTGATGAAATATCTAAATCCAAAAAAATAGAGAGTATAAAATTAAAAACATTAACTCAAGATATTGTAAACCAAATAGTGGCAGACACACTATTTGGTTCTGAAGAGCAAACCAAAAATTTATCAGACATAATTTATAGTAAATCAAAAGGAAATCCATTTTTTACTTATGAGTTAATAAAAAATTTATATAAACAAAAACTTATAAACATAAATCACTCAATAAGAAAATGGAGTTGGGAGCTTGATAAAATAAAAAAATCAAACATATCTGACAATGTTGTTGAGTTTATGATTGGCAGGTTAAAAACACTAACCAACAATAGTGTTGCTGCACTAAAATATGCGTCTTGTATTGGAAATACTTTTAACTTAAAAATGCTTTCAGTAATAATGCAAAAACCACTTGAAGAGACTTCTGAAATGTTGGATGTCATTATTCAAGAAGAAATAATTTTTGTTAGAGGAAATAAATTCTCGGAAGATAAATCTACTACCTATAAATTTCAGCATGACAGAATACAAGAAGCAGCATATTCTCTAATAGAAGATGAGAAAAAACAAGAGATTCATCTTGAAATTGGAAGAATGTTTTTGGAGAATTACTCAAAAGAAGAAATAAAAAAACATTTAATTACCATAGTAAACCATTTGAATATTAGTGTAAATTTAATTTCAAAATTAGAGGAAAAAGAACAATTATCAGTTTTAAATTTACAAGCAGGCGAAAAGGCTTTAAATTCGCAGGCATATTCTTCGGCATATACCTTTTTTGACGCAGGGATTTTGTTGCTTACAAACAACACTTGGCAAAACAACTACCAAGTTACTTTTGATTTATTTAAGGGTTTTTCACAAACAGCATATTTAATAGGAAAACAAACTGAGGCTGAAAGTAAAATTGAAATTTTATTAGAAAATGCCAAAACTAAAATTGAGAAAGTCAATATTATATCAATGAGATTAAGGCAGTACACAACCATTGGTAAGTCAGACAAGGCAATTGAAGTGGGATTAAAAGGATTGTTGATTCTCGGAATTAAATTGTCGGCAAAACCAGGAATGGCAAATGTGCTTTCGGAAATTGTAAAAGCAAAATTAAAAATTGGTAGAAGAAAAATTGCAGATTTAATTAATGAACCAATTTTAGAAGACCCAGAACAGAAAGCTGCCTCACGACTACTTTCTGAATTAGGTGCCCCTGCCTATGTATTGGGCAACGATGTTCTTTACGGTTTGCTGGCTCTAAAAGTAGTAAACTTATCATTAAAATATGGAAATTCGCCTGAATCTCCTTATGCTTATGTAGCTTATGGTATGTTACTTAGTGAGGCATTTGGAGATATGAAATCATGTTATGAATTTGGAGTACTTGCATTAAACTTAAATGAAAAATTAAACGATATTGAATACAGATGTAGAGTAATTGCTGCATACTGTGTACTTACACATCACTGGAACAAGCATTGGAGCACATTAACTGACTGGTATAAAAAAGGTATTGAAGCTGGGTTTAATTCTGGTGATATATTTTACTTAGCACATAGTGCTGTCAATTGTGTTGTGTGGAATCCAAAACTACACCTTGAGACTTTAATGGAGCAGCATTCTAAATATTTGTCAATTTTGTACGACACCGAATATGATGATGCAATTATATCAGGAGAAATGCAAATGCAAAAATTTCGCAATTTTAGAGGGTTAACAAATAATAGACTTTCGTTAAGTGATGAAAACTTTGATGAAGAAAAATTATTTAGCAATATGCAAGAGCGAAAATTCATCTCAGGAATAGCGATGTATAATGTTCATAAGGCAGATGTTGCTTTGTTTTACCACGAATATTTAGAAGCATATAATTTTGTAAAAGAAGTCGATAAAAACGCAAAAGCACTTGTTGGTCTTGTGTATATATCTTATCTTTCGCAAATAGCATTTTATACTGCATCTGCTTGCATGTCTGACAATGCCATTGTTTCTGTAGATAATAGAGAACTATTAAAACGAATGAAAAAAGAAATGAAGAAAATGAAAAAATGGGCAAAACATAACCCTGTAAATTTTCAACATATTTTATTAACTATGAAGGCAGAATTTGCTAAACATAAGAAACAATATAGTGTAGCAATAAATTTATATGAACAAGCAATAAAAACAGCGATCAAGAACGGATGGTATAAAGACGAAGCTTTTGCCAACGAGCTTATTGCAAAACTATACTTAGAACAAGGACAAAGTATGGCTGCAATGGGATACATACAAGAGGCACATTATCATTACCTTAGGTGGGGTGCAACAGAAAAAGTAGTGTTTTTAGAAGAAAAATACTCAAGACTTTTCAAAACATTTACAAGTCAAATAGCTACATTTGATAGCCCGAAAAATCAAACAGTAATTATTTCTGGTGCAACAAGCACACACCCATCTACAACAACAAACAATACTACAAATGCAATAAACGCCTTAGACCTAACAACAATAATAAAATCATCACAAACTATTTCGAGAGAAATAGTTGTTGAAACATTATTTGAGAAATTAATTCAAATAGTTATAGAAAACGCAGGAGCTACACGAGGTTTGCTTTTGCTGTCGCAAGACAATGAACTTAGAATTCAGGCTGAAATAAATACTCAAAGCAATAAAACAACCGTTTTGCAAAACACAGTTGTAACTGACAATAAAAACATACCGCATCAATTAATTAATTATGTGGCAAACACTTTAAATAGTGTTGTGCTTCCAAACAAAACGAATAAAGAACAGTTTTCGCAAGATGCTTACATCTTACAACATAGCTCTATATCTATGTTTGCAATACCAATTGTTAAAAAGAATGAATTGTATGGTATATTGTATCTCGAAAATAATATTGCTACAAATGTTTTTACATCAAAACGACAGGAAATATTAAACCTACTCTCTTCTCAAATTGCTGTTTCTATTGAAAACGCATTACTTTACGAAAATTTAGAAAACAAAGTAGAACAAAGAACAAAAGAACTTAGTTCGGCAAATTCAAAATTAGAGGTTGTTTTTAAAGAACTAAGTAAACAAAAAGATAAAATTGAAAAAAGCCATGAACAAATAACTTCCAGCATAAATTATGCAAAACGTATTCAAACGGCTATGTTACCTACAGAAGAACTTTTTGTAGAGTATTTTGCAGAACATTTTATTTTATTTAAACCTCGTGATATTGTAAGTGGAGATTTTTACTGGGCAAAAAAAACAGGTAATACCTTGATATATACTGCGGCAGATTGTACAGGACATGGCGTACCTGGAGCTTTTGTTAGTATGCTTGGAATGTCTTTACTCAATGAAATTACATTAAGATTAGAAACTGTAAATACAGCAGTAATATTAAATAAATTACGCAAAACAATAAAGACATTGTTGAAACAAAGCAGTGACGATATTCAAACCTCCAAAGATGGAATGGATATTGCTTTATGTGCAATTGATTTAGATACCAACATCTTACAGTTTTCAGGAGCGTATAATCCACTTTTGATAATAAGAAATGACGAAATAATTCAGATAAAAGGAGACCGACAACCAATAGGGGTATATTTTCGTGAGAAGGATTTTACTTTTAAATCTATTCAACTACATAAAAATGATATATTATATATATATTCAGATGGTTATATAGATCAATTTGGAGGTAAAGATTACCGAAAATTTATGATTAGTACATTCAAAGAGCTATTACTGAAAATAAATAAAAAACCAATGAGTGAGCAAAAAATAATATTAGAAGAAAGCTTCTCAAATTGGCGAGGCGATGTAAAACAAATAGATGATATTGTTATAGTAGGGACAAAAATATAATTTTAAACCACTTAAATATAGACATCATAATGTTTGTTTGAATAATTAGATATTTTTAATTATAGAAAAAAAATGGTGTATATTGGGACTAAGTCTCCATACAAAAGTTTTTACACATTTGTATTTTTTTAATCTTTTGGTTTATAATCACATAATTGTATCATTGAACCATTGAATAATTGTATCATTTTCACTAATAGAGTTTTGCGGAAGCTATATTTACATTGATTTACCAAAAATTAAAAATATTAGAACAATTAATTATGAAAAATTTTAAAACAAAATATGCAGACTTAAGATTTGATAATAGTATTCAAGGATTTACAGCAGTACTTGATGGTTATATTACTCACTCAGAATTTGTTGAACTCGTGGAGTATGAGTATGAAATGGTTACGTTTTTTGCTTTAAAAAAGTGTTTGATAGATTTACGAAAAATGAAATTATATGCCAAAGGAAACGAGGGTTATATTGAAAATATTTGGTTTCCTGAAATGAAAAAGCGAGGTTTGAAATTTGTTGCATTCGTAGTTCCAGAAAGTATTTTTGGAGAAATGTCTATGCGAAACGCACATAAAGAATTTGTAGATAGTAAAGAAATTCAAACTAGACATTTTAAAACACCAGAAGAAGCGATGATATGGCTTAAGGCAAATTAGGAATTAAGAATTAGGAATTAAGAATTTTGTTGAAAATTTTTTACAACATAATAATAAACAAAAGATTTTTTGAAAAATTTAACTTTTAAGGTGTAAACCAATTCTTAATTCCTAATTCTTAATTCCTAATTAATTATTCAACTTCCCAAGTAGCTCCACTATTTAGTAGTTGGTCCATAGTGTTAATATTTGAGAGTTCTTGTATTTCTGCAATTTGATTATGAACAGCTACTTCGTAAGTAGGAGCATCAATTGATCTAATTACTCCAAGAATTACTGGAAACTCTGGATATTGCAACGATGACAATTGATAATGTAAAATAGGAGATTGCTCTTTGGCATCGTGAATCAAAATATCTTCTTTTTTAATTCCTTCTTCGCCAATTTTTACTACTTTCAATTTACCTTTTTCAAGTATCAAACCTTTGTCTTTTTCTTTACCAAAAATCATAGGTTCTCCATGTTTTAGATGTAATTGTCGGTCTGCTTTTTCTTTACGGTTGGTTACATAGCTATACACTCCATCGTTGTATATCACACAATTTTGCAAAATTTCAACAATCGAAGTTCCTTTGTGTTTTTCTACCTCCATAAAAAGTTCTTGATTTTCCCTCACATTATTATCAATGCCTCTGGCAAAGAACGTTCCGCTCGAACCAATAACAAGTTCTCCTGGATTAAATGGTTTTTCAACCGAACCATAAGGCGAAGTTTTTGTTTTTATCCCATATTCCGAAGTAGGAGAATATTGACCTTTTGTTAAACCATAAATTTGGTTATTAAAAAGCACAACATTTATATCTATATTTCTTCTAATTTCGTGAATAAAGTGGTTGCCACCAATTGCAAGTGCGTCTCCGTCGCCTGTTATCTGCCACACACTTAATTTTGGATTAGCCGTTTTTACTCCCGAAGCTATTGCACCGGCTCTACCATGAATAGTATGAAAACCATAAGTATTCATATAATATGGAAACCGAGAAGAACAGCCTATTCCAGAAATGACTGCATAATCTTCTTTCTTAATATCCATATTCGCCATAGCTTTTTGGATAGAACTCATGATTGCAATATCACCACAACCAGGACACCATCTTACTTCTTGGTCGCTTTTAAAATCTTTAAATGTATATTTTGTTTTTTCTGACATTTTTTATCCCTCCAAGTTTTTTTTAATGTTTTCTTTTAATTCTATCACTGTAAATGGTAAGCCTTGAATTTTATTATATTGAACATAATTAAATTGTGGAAAATATGAACGTATATATTTAACAAATTGTCCATCGTTTAATTCACAAACCAAAATTTTCTTGAAATTAGAAAACACTTCTTCTGTGTTTGCTGGCAAAGGAAAAATATAATTAAAATGTGTAAAACTAAGTTCTACTCCTTCTTCTCTAAGCTCATTAACAGCAGTTACAAGGTGTCCAAAAGTTCCACCCCAACCTACAACAAGCAGGTCGCCCTCTGTTTTACCATTAATTGGTTGGTCTGGAATTTGTTTTTTTATATCTTCAATTTTTTGTTTTCTCTCATCGCTCATTACTTGGTGATTCTCTGGTACATAAGAAACAGTTCCTGTAATAGCCATTTTTTCTAAACCACCAATTCTATGTTCCAAACCTTTTGTTCCAGGAATAGCCCATTTTCTAATCATAGTATCACCTGTTCTTCTATAGGCTTCATAATCTGTTGTTCCATCTGGCACAATATGATGCGTTATTTCAGGTAATTCCGACATTTTTGGTATTCTCCAAGGACGTGAGCCATTGGCAAGAAAACCATCAGTAAGTAAAATTACTGGTGTCATGTTTTCCAATGCAATTTTTCCGGCCACATAAGCATATCTAAAACAGTTCGATGGTGTACTTGCTGCTACTACAACAACTGGACTTTCTCCATTTCTACCATAAAGTGCTTGTAGTAAATCTGATTGCTCAGTTTTTGTAGGTAAACCAGTTGATGGTCCACCTCTTTGTACATTTACCACCACAAGAGGTAATTCAGTGATAACAGCAAGTCCAATAGCTTCGCTTTTAAGAGCCAAACCAGGACCAGAAGTAGAAGTTGTAGCAAATTTCCCAGCAAATGCTGCCCCTATTGATGTGCAGATTCCTGCAATTTCGTCTTCGGCTTGAAATGAAATAGCTCCTAAATCTTTTCGTACTGATATTTCTTGTAAAATTTCGGTAGCAGGTGTGATAGGATAAGAACCAAGAAATAGTTGTAAACCAGCTTTTTCTGCAGCGGCTAACAAGCCCCATGCTGTTGCAATATTTCCATTTATGTTACGATAAGTTCCTTTTTTAATTATTGCTCTGTTAACTCTATAAGATTGAGTTAGTTGTAAATTTAATGCATAGTTATATCCTGCACTAAGTACTCTTTTGTTTGCTTCAACAATAAGTGGTTTTTTCTTAAATTTACTTTCAATAAAATTTTCTGTAAAATCCATTTCTCTGTGAAACAACCAATAAACCATTCCGAGAGCAAACATATTTTTACTTCTCACAACCGTTTTTTTATTAAGCTCTAATCCTTCGCAGGCTACTTGCGTAAGAGAAGTTATTGGAGCTTGAATAAGATTGTAATTTATTAACACACCAGATGTTAGTGGGTTTTTATCCCAAGTAGCTTTTATCAAATTCTTTTCAGTAAAGCTGTTTTTATCTACAATAATTGTTCCTCCATTTTTAATCCAACGAAGGTTGGCTTTTAGTGCTGCAGGATTCATTGCAACGAGAATATCTGCAAAATCGCCTGGTGTGTTTACTTCTTCCTGTCCAATATGTAGTTGAAACCCAGAAACTCCTCCAACAGTTCCTTTGGGGGCTCTAATTTCTGCAGGAAAATCTGGAAACGTAGAGACGGTGTTACCCATCAATGCAGACGTTTCAGAAAATTGAGTTCCTGTTAGTTGCATTCCATCGCCAGAATCTCCCGAAAATTTGATTACTACATGATCTTTTTCAATAATAGCTTTCTTTTTGCTCATAATTGAGTTTTATAAAGTAAATTAATAAAAAATATAGTTTTTTATTACAAACATTATACCATCAATAATTATTTATATATAGCAAACTAAGTATAACTGCTAATAAATTAAAAATAAAATTATTATATGTTTTAGTTTTTAAAATTAATGAAAATAAACAAAAGTATTAAAAATTTGGCGTTTTTCATAAGTGTAAAGCACAAGGCATTTTTAATTTTTCAAATACCGCAGTTTACTATTGTAAATGAGGATTTTAAAATAATTAAAAATAACGCTGTAATTTGCATTTATGAAAAATGCCAAAAATTTGTAAATTATTTATTATAATATGCCTTACTTCTGTAAATCTGTAATTTGAAAAATTTTCATAAAATAATTACTTTATTAATTACAAGCTTTTTTACATATCTATGAATTATCAAAAAATAAGTTTGGAAACTACGTCATTATTTCACTTTTTTCAGTAAATAAAATAAAGTTTCAAATAATTAATTATTAGTAATTTGTTTTAAGTCAAAGAAATAGCAAACTAATCAAACAGTTTCCGAACTTATTATTTTCCAACCCCATATTAATGTACAATTAATAGAGTTTCAAAAGCTTACAATTATTTATAATTCTTTATATTTATACATAATTTCGTGGTATAATAATTTGCAATTTTATTAATTTTTTTATTAATTCACAATTTTTTTGATTTTTTATCTTAATAAATTATTTATTATTCTGTAAACACCTGATTTATTTGAATAAACAGATTAATTTTATTATTATTTGCAAATTAATAAAACATAAAAAAATGTATATAATATTGCTTAAGTACAAATTGAAATTCAGTTGAATTTCAATGTAAGTACCTTTACAAAAGTTTTTACACATTTGTATTTCTTTAATCGGCTGGTTTATAACCACATTATTGTATCATTGAACCATTGAATAATTGTATCATTCCTTATTTTATCAGTTGCCATGTAAAGTGTTAAAAATTCGCTATTTTGTCAAAAAAAGTTGTCTCCATTTTTTGAAAAATAAATAATATTTTCAGAAGTGTAACAGCAAACTCCAGCTTGGCGAAAGGTAAAATAGTCGCTGATTGCTTATACTAATTACTTGACAGGTAGCCTATCCGTTGATTCTCCCAGTTAGAGATTGGAGTTATATTTTTTATGAATAAACCCTGTTATTTTTATTGATTGATACAAAATTAAGAATTATTTTAGTTCACAAAAAAACATTTTTGTATCTGTCAGCAATACAGTGTGTTAATAATTTTGCTGCAAAATTCATACGGGGGTGGGTGATACAAGTGATATTATTTTGATGTATCTTTGTGAAAATTTTAAAATTAAAACAAGAGGTAGCAAAAAAAATTACAAAAGTTGATTTTTTGATGAAATTTAAAAATTGACAGGGAGTTAGTTGAACTTTCTATAAGCAAAACAACAAGAAAAATAATTATAAATTTAAAATTATAAAATTAAAAACATGAAAAATAAAATATATATAAAAACAACAATGGTAATACTATTTATTTCAATATCAATAGTTACAAATGCACAAATATTTTATGAGGTTAATTTAGCAAATATAAGTTCAACAGCACAAGGAACACAGATATCAAATACAAATTCTTTGGATTATGGTGCTACTGTAAAATATTCTATGAAAAACAATAAATTTAATATTGGTTTGGGGTACACTGGCTTATATAGAAATATATTTTACAACAACGAATTTATAAAACCTTTTCAAAACAATGCTCTTTTGTCTTTTGATTGGTGTTTTTTTTCTGTAAATAATCTAAGACCAATGGTTAGTTTAGGTATTTATTCCGCTTTTATTAATAAATATGAAACATACGAACTTGGATATAATATTGGGTATTATACGTCATTTTCAATCAACTATCAAAATTCCGCAGGATATTATTTAAATTTAGGAATAAAAAATTTTAGTGATTTTTACAATTCAACTTCAACAGAAAACGCATTGTTAGACAGTTATGGATTTTATATTGCATGGGGAGTTGATTTAAGTAGGATTTTTAAAAAGAAACAAAATTAAACTTTGTGTTTTTTAAAATTAAATGATAAATTTAAGGGGACAAAATAATTACTCCCCCTTATTTTAATAGTATTTTTTTTTGAAATTCTAATCTATTGTTAGTTTCTGTTTCTAGATAAATATTTTTCAAATGACTTTTTATTGTATTTACGCTTCTGTATAATTTATCCGCAATTTCTTTGTTAGACAACTTACTGAAAAGTAATTTTGAAACTTTTTTTTCAGTTGAAGTTAATCTGTCGAATAACTCAATTTTAAAATCAAACATTTCTAATTTATTAGTGTTTGGAATTTCAATATGTGGAATTTTGAAGTTATCGAATGTAGATTTTTCTATTATAAATAAAACCAACCATATAGAACCATTGTTATCAGTTGCTAAAACATTTAAAGTAATATCTGTCATTTGATGTTTCTTCTCATCATTCTGCATACGACAATTATAATATAATCTTAAATTTTTTCTATTATTTGAAGGTAACGAAAAGACAAAATCGAAAGCTCTGTAGTGTATTTTTTTTACCAAAACTCTATCTTCTTTGTGAATTTTCAAATTAAAAAAAAGATAAGGTTCTGAAATTTTATCTGGTATTTCATTAAAATATTCATTAAAAGATTTGATATAATAATAATCATGCTTGTAATAATCGAAAATAAAAAAACATAGTTTTTTAGTATAAACTAAATCTATTAAACCAGCAATTTTTTTTTCTGCAATTTTATAGTTTAAGTTTTCAATATCAAAATTTTGTTTAACTATAAATTCTTGTTCTTTCATTTTTTTACTGAACATATCGTTAAGACTTTGTTTCGTTTGCTTTTCCGCACAATGTCAATTCTTATTCAATCGTAAAAATCAACCGCACAATGCTAATTTTTGCACCCTGAAAAGCAAATGATGAGCAAGAAAATGAGTGTGCCCGAAATGCAATTCCGAGAACACGCCTGCAAAGGTAGAGTTAAATTTCCAGAAAGTGCAAAATA
>JAOZTW010000631.1 GCA_029938985.1 Bacteroidales bacterium
CATTTACAAAGGTAAACTTTAATTCTAATATTTCAAAAAAGCCTTGAACTTGACGCTCGTGAAAAACGCCCTTTTATCATAATATTTGACTGTAAATCGTTCAAAAACTTTAAAAATGCCAAAATACAATTATTTTTCAATAAATATTTTGCGAGAGAACAGTTCTTCGTCAATAATAAATTGAATAAGATATATTCCATTTGGATAGTTACTTAGGTCAAGTTTTATTATTTGACTAAAATTATCTTCAAAAACACCCATAATTTTTCCTTCATAATTGTAGATTTTTATTTGTAAAGAATCAATATTATCTGCAGAAATAATAGTAAAAATACCATTGCTTGGATTTGGAAAGATGCTTAGATCAAGTGCTTTGGTTTCAGAAACATCAGCTCCAATATTTACATTTATTTGTTCCGATTGCCTGGACTCTTCATCGTTGGTATAAAGAGCAGTAATATGGTAATAATATGTTCCAGTATCAATTGAATTATCTATATAACTTGTAACCTTATTCAATTCTTTAAAAAGTGAATTATTTTTATATAACTTGTAACCTATATGTTCTTCTTTTGAGGTTATTGAATTATTTTGAGAAACTTCAAAATTATCTAACATAAAACAAAAAGCATCATTGGAAACAACATTAATGGCAATATAAATTTCTTTTCCAATATAACTTGATAAATCATAAGTATATTGCGTCCAGTTAGTTGGAGCTTCTATATATGAAGTTCCTGAAATATATGAAAAATCATCTACATTGTTACCTGTTGTAGAAATTGCTACTTTAAATCGTTCTAAACCATATTTATCTGTTAGAGATTTTGCGAAAAAAGATAATTGTTCATCGTTTTCTATGGTTAATTGTTTGCTTATCAGCCAGTCATTATTGGGAGAAGCTTCCGAAATAGAACTAAAACATGCAATAAATTTATTGCCAGAATGAGCCTCCCAACCCAACGGATTAGCTGGTTCACAGGCTGATGGGGTAAAAACGATAAACGAACCAGTGTACGCTTCGTTAAAAAAATCAAATTCCGAAGAACTCCAAGTTTCTCCATCATCTAAATCATATTGTGTCCAGTTATCAATATCTAACGAAAAATCATTATAATTTTCAAAATCATCTTCATAGTTTGAATTACTAAAATCTGGAGGATACCAAGAAAGCTTAACCGAAGTTTCATTAACAAATTGATATGTAAGCTTTTTAGGGGGTTCTAAATCAAAATTTATATATGGACTATATCCGTTTAATGAAATAGGATTTTCTGAGTTAGGATCTAACCAATGTTTCAATTGCTTGTTGTGTTCTGAAAAATCGTCCCATGAATGATTAAATTTTTGGAAATAATCATTATAATTGTACGTGCAACTTGCTTCACCACCACTTAGGTCTCCAATTATCAGTTTATATTCATTAAAAAGTGGCGACCCAGACGAACCTCCTTCTGTTGTTCCAAGCTCCCAGTCAGAAATTTGCCAATGTTTATTGTCTTCGTAACCTGGAAATGAACCAGTTGTTGCTACATTATAGTCTATACTTATTTTTTTAATATCACCAGCAGGGTGGTGAATACAAGTGGTTTGACTTGGGGCAGATGTGTTCCTGCTCCAACCCGCATAATATGGCAAATAACTCTCTGGAGGTATCAACGACATTTCAAGCAACGAAAAATCCAAACCTCCATTAGCAGTGGCAATTAGAGTAGAACCAGAGATGGTATTTGTTGTTAGTCCAGTTGTTCCACTGCAACTTGATGCTTCGTAGTTGAAATAAAAAACGGAAGAGCTTGCTTCTTCTGTTGTGGCAACACAATGGTTGGCTGTTAAAAAATATGGAACGTTACTTAATTGAGTATTAGCAACCAATGCTCCAGAACATAAGTAGCTACTTCCTCCGCTATTGTATGTAAATTTGCAAACAGCGTGTTTCACTATTTGCCAATCATCGCCTTCATTACAATTAATGTTAACTTCACATTCTTGCGAATCTTTGTCAAGCAATCCTCTATAATCGTGCGATATTTGAGTTAAAAAAAAGTTTGCTTTAAAGTCCGAATTTTTTGTTTCTGAATATTCAATTACAATTTCATCTGCAGGAATATAAGCTGTAGGTAAAATTAGATTTTCTTTATTATTATTATCAGTAATTGAGCCTATTAGATGGGTTTTATTAATATCATAAATATAAAGATTAGCCTGTTTGGGTAATTTAAAATTTGAAAACAGCAAAGCTATTGATTTTGCATTTGAAGATTTTATTTTCAGAACCCAAATATTTATACTATCATTTTCAATATTTGTGCTAATTTTCTTAAAATCAATATTTACAGGAAACACTTTTGCAAAACGATAAGGTTTTAATAGCATTTCAGATTGGTCTTCTTCTAACAAAATTTCAGCATCAAATTCTGGAGTTTCATAAACAGAAATTTGTTTCGGAAAATCGTGTTCAAAATAATATGGTATTCCAATTGTTGTTATTTGAGCATTGCTACCCAAAAATGATACGATAAAAAAAAATAATAATAATTTTTTCTGCATTATGTATATTTTTAAAATTAATTATTTATATTTGCAATTGTAATTCAGTTGTAATTCAGTTGAAATTTAATTGTAATTCAGTTGTAATTCAGTTGAAATTTAATTGTAATTCAGTTAAAATTTAATTGTAATTCAGTTGAAATTTAGTTGAAAAACAATTGTAATTCAGTTGAAATTTAGTTGAAAAACAATTGAAATTTAGTTGTTTAGTTCTTTTATTAATTTCAAACTTATTAATTTAATAAATAGAAATAATTTAAAATAAGCTTTTTGAGTAAATATTAATATTTATTGAAATTTTTAAAACCAAAAATACCTTTACATAAATTATTCATTTTCACTATGTAACTTTTTATACATTAAAATGGTTAAAACATTAATAACAAATTGTAAAGCTGAATTAAAACAGATTTTTTAATAATGCAAATTAAATTAAATAAAATGGAAATCCAAAAAACAAATCAAAATTCAAAAAATGAAAGTAGCAAATTAACAGCAATTTTGGCATATTGCACGCCAATAGGTTGGTTTATTTCGTATCTTATTTTATTCAAAGATAACAAAAATGATTATACTTTGTTTCATATCCGACAAGGACTTGGTGTTCAAATAATAGCTACAATTGCGTACCTAATGAGTTATGGTGCAGGAGTTTTTGATTTTATTCCAATGAATAATCTCCTCGGTTGGTTGTTAAGAATTACAGCTCTCGTTTTTATAATTATTGGAATAATTGGAGCAATTAACAATGAGAAAAAACCACTTCCTGTACTTGGTGAAAAATTTCAAGAATGGTTTAAAGGAATAAACTAATGTATTAAGACTTAATTATCTAAAGTATTATTATCAATAGTTCGTGCAGTTTTTA
>JAOZTW010000632.1 GCA_029938985.1 Bacteroidales bacterium
ACATTACTCTATGTACTTAAGTCTTAATACAGGAGATTGTTTTTTCTTTGAAAAAACAGATAGTTAATTATTACAAGAATAGTTTTCCCGACTTTTCAGTTTTAAATAAATTTGTGATATTAAAAATAAATAATTAAGTTTGCAATATTCATTTTTATTAAAAAAGTAATTTATGAAATTTCTATTTATTTATTTATTTTTAATAATAAATATTCATTGCTACTCTAACAATCTTGATAGCTTATTAGCAGTGCTTGACACTGCTACTGTTAGTAATGCTAAAAAATCAGACTTATTGTATGAAATAGCTAAAGTATATTTTATTAATGGGGATAATCAAAAATCTTTACCATATTATAAAGAAGCACTATTATTATTAGACAACACCGACACTTCTGGTAGAATAAATTGTTTGTATAATATTGGTGGCGTATATAGTAATTTGGGAAATTTTAAAACCTCGTTAAAATATTATTTTGAAACTTTAAAACTAGTTGAAAAAATTAATAACACCGATATTTTAATATTGCTTTATTATAACATTGGATACAAATTTATTCAATTGGAAGATTTTGAAAAATCCAAAAAATATTTACTACAATCACTGGAATTATCAGAAGAGATTGGTAATGAAAAATATTACGCCTATTCATTAAATTTACTTGGAGCTTGTGAACCTTATGGTTCGGAAACGGCTTTGAATTACTATTTAAAATCGCTGAATGTAAGTCAATTGATAAAAGATACGGCAAATATAAATGTGGTTTTTATAAACTTGGGAGTTCATTTTAAGGAACGAGGAGAATATAATAAAGCTATAGAATATTATGAAAAAGCACTTTATATAAAGCAATCGGAAAAAATGAATTGGGTTGCTGGCTTGATGATAAATATTGCAAACTGTAAATACGAAATGGGACAATACGAGGCGAGTATAAAAGAATGCAAAAACACACTAATTATTGCAGAAGAACATAATTTATTACAAGTAAAAATGGTTGCGTACGAATGTCTGACAAACAACTATATAAAAAAAAATATGTTTAAAGAATATTTAGAATATTATGAAAAATATACTGCAATAAAAGAAAGTTTTAATAGTGTGAATATAATGAAAGAAATTACCGAAATTGAAATGAAATTTGATTTTGAAAAACACAAACTTCAAGATAGTTTGATATTGAAACAAACACAACAAGAGTATCAAACAAAAGTTAAAAATAGAAATAACTGGCTTTTGTTTTTAGGAACAATGTTGTTTACTCTTTTTTTTTTTTTTATAATTGTGTTTGTTCAAAAAAGACAAACTCTTGCAAGCAACAAGCAATTGGTGAGTCGAAATTTAGAATTAATAAGTTCGGAGCAACAACTTTTTTCTCTAAAAAAACAATTGCAAAAAGTTACTAAACAGAAAAAAAATAATGCTAGTAAAAAATATTTAAGCTCCCCTTTGTCGCAAGAACAAACCAACGAACTGATGCACAATATTTTTATATTAATGGAGCAGAAAAAAGTTTTTATTAATAAAAATATTACTATTAATACCTTTGCCGAAATGCTAAATTCTAATAGAAATTACGTTTCGCAAGTTTTGAACGAAAAATTAAATAAAACCTTTTCTATTTTTATTAACGAATTTAGAGTTAAAGAAGCTCGCAAGCAATTATCCAATCCTGCCAACCAAAATTTAACCATAGAAGCTATTGCTTTTCAAGCGGGTTTTGGTTCAAAATCTACTTTTAATACCGTTTTTAAAAAACAAACAGGAATTACTCCCTCCTTTTTTCTAAAATCAATGAAAAATAAAGAAGCTTAATATCAATTATTTATAAAAAACAAATGTATCAATTGGCACATTGGTACATAGTCTATTTGATATAAAACATAGTTTAAGTTATTTTTGTTATCAAAATTATGCAATATTGCATTTACAATCTAAGCTACATAAATTCATAAAATATTTATTACAAAAATGTTATAAAATTTATGAATTATGTGGGCTAATAAATTTTGAAAAATGAAAATAACAAAATTAGTTTTAATAGGAATAATATTTTTTTTGGCAGTAAGTACTAAGGCACAGGTTGATATTACCGTCAATTTTGAAGAAGTAAATCCAGAGTTGCCAGTTCAAGGACAACCGCTAAATAATGTACCAATGGCAAAAACAGGACGATACGGTTGGTGTGCAATGATATACAAACAAGAAGAAATAAACGAGATCGGCAATATTAGTAAAATAACATTTACCCAACCAGGTGCACATGCTGGTTGGACGTTTGGTAACCAAAAAATTTATATGGCACATACCAACGAAGATGCCTTTAGCAACCAAACCAAACCAAACCCCAATAATATGCAACTAGTATATGATGGTTCAATTACAATACCATTTCATGCTTTGACTAATCCGTTTCTTAATTTTGACAGCTACTTTAACTACAACAACACCGACAACCTACTAATATATTGGGAACAAAACTCTGGTTTTGATAATACCAACATGGAAGCTGTTGTGTCTCGTATTTTCTCTACCAATAAAGTTACTAATAACAGAGCTAAATACAACAACAACGATAATAGTTTGCCAATTGGTGATGGAACTTATTGCAATATGTTGCCAGGAACAATTCTTACTTTTGCTCCTCAAAACACTGATGCAGGAATTTCAAATACTGGTGTTGAAGACGAAATTTTATTAGGAACTAATGCAAATATTATAGTGGATTTGAAAAATTATGGGAGTAACATTTTAACGTCTGTTGATATTGAATTTTCAATCAACAACGAAAGTAAACCTGCGTTTGGGTGGACAGGAAATTTATCTTTAAATCAAGAAGCTAATAATGTAAACATAGGAAGTTATATTTTTGAAGAACTTGGAAATTATAATTTTAAAATATGGACAAACAACCCTAATAATACATCAGACCAGCGATATAGCAACGACACATTAGAATTTAACGTTTATGTTTACGACTGTAATATTTTGGCAGGAGAATATACAGTAGGTAATTCTGCAAATGCAGATTTTAGTTCGTTTAATGCCGTTTACGATAATTTAAAGCATTGTGCCATAACCGAACCTGTTGTTTTTAATATTGAACAAGGCACTTATTATGAGTCTATCAATATTCCAAACACACAAGGAGCATCAGCTACAAATACAATTACTTTTCAAAGTGCAACGGCTAATAAAAATGATGTAGAAATTAAATTGTCTGAAAACTTAGACCCTCATGTTAATTCAATTATTAATATAGAAGAAGATGCTAATAACATAATAATAAAAAACTTAACTATAACAGCAAGCAATTTTGACAACAGCATAAATGCAAATACTGCCTTTTTGTTGAACTCTACAAATAATATTGTAATAGAAAATATTGTTATTTCAGATTTTTCGGAT
>JAOZTW010000633.1 GCA_029938985.1 Bacteroidales bacterium
ATCCCGTTTTGTAACTAATTGATAGTCATACCAACACTGTTTTGTAGGGACTACCAGAGTTTGAAAACCTTAAAAAAGTTTTTGCCTTTTTTAAAGAAAAAATGGAACTTGTTTTTTCACAAAAAAACAAGACCTCAATTATCTATAAGAGCCAAATAAAAATGCCTTGTACTTTACAGTTATGAAAAATGCCACAATCGGTTTAGGGTGGGTGAATTATTTAAGAAATAAGGTATGTTAATTTAACAGAACAAAACCCGCCCAAAAATATGGATTTTTGTATTTTAATGCCATAGTGTGTTGTGCCTTAGAGAAGGCAACTTTTATTTCATCTCCCTCGCTAAAATATTTATAAAACAAATCCATAAGCTCAATTGTTTGATAACTTGGCACCTCCCAAAGCGATATGATTATATATTCTACTCCTGCGGTTTTAAATGCTCTACTTAATCCTATAATTCCTTCGTTGCCTTGCACATCGCCCAAGCCTGTTTGACAGGCAGACAATACTACCAAACGAATATCGTGAAATTGATGTAGCGAAATTTCATAAGAAGATAAAATTCCATCTTGATTATTATTCAATAAAAAATCGTTGCCATCAAGGGTTTGTTGGGCACCAGCCATAAAAAGCCCAGAACGAAATGGGGAGTTATCAATAGCCAAATTACCCGAAATATCAAATAAATTGGTTTTATTCATTTTTTCTTGGGCAAAATAATATCCGTGAGTTGAAACATGCAATAAATCAATTGCTTGGTTCGACATTTTTTTTATATTCAGCTCGTTAGCTTCTTCGTTGGTATAAATATATATATCGGTTTCTTTTGCTTTAAAATATCTATTTATACTATCTGTTATTATTTTGGTTTCGGGAAGAGCATCAAGATTAATTTTTCTGCCAGCATAAGAAGATATTCCAAGTTTTTTATTCGCATCTATTTCCTTGTTTACATAACTATTGTCAATTAGATATTTTGCATCTACAAAAAATGCTGCGGTTTTTATTTCTTTACAATAAAATGGTTTTTTATGCAAAAGATTTTTTGATGAACTAATATAATTTATCTCATATTTGTCTTTAAGCAAACAATTTTCATTAGACACTGGTAAAGCATTGAACGAAATATTATGTAACAAACCAGACTGTGAAATATAAACTTTCTTTACTCCCAACAACAGACTATCAATGTTTTGCCACACAAGCGAATATAGAAAATCTCCTTTTCCGTTCTTTTGAGACGAAGAGTAAAGATTTTTTACGTAAGCAATATCTGCTTCGTACTCATTTTTTCGTTTCATTTTATTTTGTAGAACAGCTTCAGTACATAAAAAAACAAGTTTTGGTTCTTTATAATCTTTGCGAAGAATTAATGCACAATAATAAGTAGTGTCTGTCCAACTTCCATCTGTATAACGCTGAAAATGTGTAAATTCTACAACCGCCTCATCGTCTGCCAAAGTATTTTGAATGGCTTTATAATTTAATGAATTAGTGTTTAATTGCTTGTTTGGAAATAAAATATTTTTTCGGTGAATAAGTTTTGTTTCTAATTGCTCTGCTTTATTTTGCAGGTTTTCTAATTTAGAGTTATCGGTTATGTTGTTTTTAGTGTATAGTAGTGCTATTTCTTGTTTTGTATCATACAATTTGTAGTAATCATTTTGCAGAACAGTATCTTTTGAGTTTTCTACAAGTTCTTGCAACGAACGGGTATTGAACAAAATAAGTTTTTTATGATACAATAAATTATTAAATAATTCTCCTGACAACTCTGGTTGTTTTTTATGATAATCAAAAACAAAATTAAAGTAAGTTTCAAGAAAAGATTCTTTTTGTTTTATATATTTAAATTTTTCGTTTTCAGTTAAGATAGAAAAATCAGATGTTATTTGAGCGTTTGTTTTATCAGCGGCTTGTGTAAAATATGAATTAGCATTTTTGTAATCTGTTAAATCATAATAAATTATTGCCAAATTTGACAGAGCTTGTGAATAAAAATGATAATTTTCCCCATAGTTTTTTTCTATATATAATAAATTTTGTTTGTAATATTTACCTGCTTTTTTAAATTTTTTCTTTTTTTGGTATATGTAAGCAAGTGCATTTAATGAGGCAGGATATATTTCATCTGTAGGATATTTAAGTTCACACAAAGAAATACATTGATTAAAAGAAAATTTTGCCCAGACATATTGACGATTAGATAAGAAAAATGAGCCAGAAGTATATAAAGCGAGTAAATATTCACGAGAATTTATATCTGCAACCATTAAGTTATTAAACACAATACTCCTTGCCGCTTCAATATTTTTTTGTTTCATGTAAACATACGAAATATTGTTGTTTACAAGTAAATATATCTTTTTTTCATGTGGTTTAAGTTGCAAATTACTTAATATTATTAGTGAGTTTTGAAAATAATATTCAGCTTTATTGTACATACCAAGTTCGTAATACAACAAACCAAGATTGTTTGATATTGTAGCATAATATCCATCTTTTCCCATTTTTTCTTTATACAACTTAAGACTCTCAAGGAACAATGGCTCTGCCTTACTGTATTTAGTAGAGTGGATATAATGTTCTGCAATATTGTTCAATAAAATTGCATACTCCCATGTATCTTTTGGGTATAATTCCTTTATCTTCAAAAGTAAAGTGTCGTTTGCATGATAGTTGCACACAGCATTATTATAATGAGATAAAACATTCATTGCATCAACATAAAAACCAAGATAACCTTCCTTGTTTTTTTTATAAAGTTTTAAAGTGTGACAATAATATTGATTGCAACTAACATTTGCGACCTTGTAATTGCCAGCATTAACATACATTAAATTCAAATTAGACCACATAGTCATAAAAAAACAATCTTCATCGCCATACTCTTTTTCTGCTATTTGTTTGGCACGTTCGCCGTAGTATATTGCTTTTTCATAATTGCCATTGTTAAAATGCTCAACACTTTTTTCATTACAAAAATCTGGGTCGTTTTCGTCATCACTTTGCGAGTAACAATTGTTTACTGAGCTTAAAAGTATTATAAATATTATACTTTTGGCAAAAAAAGATGCAAAAATAACTGTTTTATTATTTTTCATTTTTATCTAAAAAAAAAGTAAGATTTAATTGATATTTGTTTTAATATTTTGGAAGTTTTAATATGTAAGGTTCTTTTCCGGCAAAAACTATCGCCAGTTTTATTATATTTTCTTCTTTTATTTTACTGATTATTCGTTCTGTAAAATATTTATTTTTTTCTATCTGGTTCAAAGCGTTGTCTATTGCAGTGTTTATTCGGTTATTAAAGTTTTCGCTACTTTCTTTATTTTTTTGTTTTTCTATCTGTTTTATTTCTATTATTATGCCGTTTTTATTTTTGTCATGCGGAATTAACATCAT
>JAOZTW010000634.1 GCA_029938985.1 Bacteroidales bacterium
GTAAAATTACAACTGTTTGATAATTATATTATTATGAAAGCAAAAACTTTAGTAACTAATTTTGTTGAAAAATAAAAATCAGTAAAAATCAGTCTAATCTGTATTATCCGTGTTCCTATTTTTGCGATGATAGGAACACAGATTCTACAGATTAACACAAATTTTTTTATAAATTATCTATGATATAATTTGCTGAATATCTATAAACTGTAATTTCAATAAAATCCGTTATAATCAGTATTTTTTTAATAAACTTACTTTTTTAACAAATTGAAAAACAAATTGAAAACAAATTATAAATCTTTAAAAACAAAAAAATTATGAAAAATAGATTAATGTATTTAATTATTGCAGTATTAATTATTGCAGTATCTTGTAACAAAACTTATGATAACTACGGTAGTTTTTCAAAAATAAAATATCATGAAAAAAGTTCAAAATACAATGATATTTTGAAAGGTAAAAATACTGGTGATTATTTTACTATAAAAGAGAGCTATCTTGTGGATGAAGTTTTATATGTAACTGTTACTTATGGAGGTGGTTGTGACGATCACAGTTTTAATATTTATTATAAAGGAAAATTAGAAGACGAAAACGGTATAATTATTACTCACAATGCACACAAAGATTATTGCGAAGCACTTATAACTGAGACTCTTGAAATAAATTTAAAAGATTTATTTGGTAAAGATTACAATAATAATATTAATTTTCATATAATCAATGGTTTTGAGTACCAAAAGCACGAAGAACTGTTAGGTACTTGGGTTTTTGAAAAATACGATGATGATATTACTGTTCTTAAAAAATCTAACGATTTTCATTCAGAGAAATATGGTATAAAATTTAATAATGATTTAAGTTTGGTTGAAAGAAAAAATGCAGGTTGGTGCGGAACTCCACCAATAACTTACGATAATTTTGACGGTTCTTGGAAAATGTTAGACGAAAATACAGTAGAATTAGATGTTGTTTCTTGGGACGGTAACATGTATATAACAATTGAAATAGTTAACTTAACTGACAAAAAATTGGAAATTAGATATATTTATAAATAGAATGTAACTCCAACTCATGCTTGAGGAAAGGTAAAATTGGCTAAATAAATAATATAAGGAATGATACAATTATTCAATGGTTCAATGATACAATTATATGATTATAAACCAATAGATTAAAAAAAAACAAATATGTAAAAACTTTTGTATGGGTACTTACTAATGATTTAGTCATATTAAAAAAAATAATTACCATTTAAACTTGTTCTTTTGAATTTTATCTTCTTCAAAAAAACATTTAAATATCTTGATATTATTATATTTATTGAATTGTTAAAAAATAAAAATAACCTCGCTTAAATTGGTTACTTATTTGTTTTAATATGTCTAAAACATCGACTTCCGTTCGGTTGGAGCTTGAGGTTACATTTTTTTTATATAAGATTAATTAATTGTTACTTTGGAACTAAATAAAATAATAAAAGGCTGTAAGCGAAAAAAATTAAAGCATCAAGAATTGTTGTATAAACAATTCTATGCTTATGGAATGAGTGTATGCTTGCGATATTCCAATTCTCGTGAAGATGCTGTGGAAGTATTGAATGATAGTTTTTTGAAAATTTATAACAATATTTCAAAATTTGATACTAAAAAATCGTTCAAATCTTGGATACGAATAATTATTATTAATACTGCCATAGATTATTCTCGCAAAAATATTAAACTATATAAAATGGTTAGTATTGATGATGTTGATTATGAAATATATGAAAATCAGATTATTGAGAATTTAGATTTTGAAGATATTTTAAAATTACTAAATCAATTACCAAGTAAATATAGGCTAATATTTAATCTTCACGAAATAGAAGGCTACAAACACAGCGAAATTGCTCAAAAAATGGAAATACCCGAAAGTTCTTCCAGAACATATCTCACAAGAGCAAGGAAATTATTAAAAAAATTATACATTAAAAAATATCAAAACACTTATGGACAAGTCATTTGATAACATATTAAAAAATAAAATTCAACAAAGTTTTGATTCGCATCAAGAGCCTTTTAATCATGATAATTGGGAAAAGATGAACGTAAAACTTATGGAAGAAAAAAACAAAAAATTGCTTTGGTTACCTTTTTTAGCCAAAGCAGCTTCTATTGTTTTATTAATAGGAGTTACTGCTTTAATTTTTTATAAATTAGGAAGAAACGATTATAATAAATCTATTACTGAAACTAAAATAGTGAATATTGAAGAAAAACATATTTCAAATAATGATAGTAGAAAACTGATAAATAATAATTGTTATAACTTAAATAACAGTTTAACAAAATTATCTAATCAAACAATATTACATAATTTTATTTTTCAAAATAATGTAAAAATAAATAAATTTATTAGTGAAAATTATTACATAACAAATAATAATCAATTTGTTGTAGAAAATAATACAAAACAAAACAGCATTAATAATAAAAAAAACAAACAAATTATTGAAACCAATTTACCTGTTGTAGATACTAATAAATATATTGTTGACAATATTTTGGTTGAATCTGATACTAACAATTATTTGGTTGAAAATAATATAATTAACGACAGTTTAGAGCTTGATAAAAAAACAGTTAATAAAGACAGTTTATTGGCAGAAATTGCAAATATTAAAAATAATTATGAAATAATTGTTCAGAAAAAGAGAAAGAAAAAATTTGATTTAGGAGTAAGCATGAGTTCTTTGTATAATTATTCTGATATTGCCAGCACGAGCAGTGCTAACTTTGGTGGTGGAATTGTCTCTAATTATTGGGTTAATAAAAATATAGCTTTTAATTCTGGTGTTATTATTAGCCAACAATCTATTAATTTTGAAACAGGAACTTATGCGTCAAATACTAATTTTGATCAAGCCGAGAGTTATAGTAGTCAACAAGTTGAAGCTATTAACTCGCAACACACATTTGTTGTTATTGATATTCCTTTAAATATTTCATTTAAAGCCAAAAATGTTGTGTTTACAACAGGTTTTTCCTCATTAGCTTATGTTTACGAAAGTAATGAATACAATTACTACGAAATAAATGAATTTGATAATACAGAAGGAGGTTATAATAATATTCAGTCGTTAGAAGCAAAAAGTAACACAATTGAAAATTATTTTCCACAAAAAAATAATATAGATTTAGCCAAGTTATTAAATATATCTGCAGGTTACCGATTTCCTTTAAAAAAAGGAAGTTTTATTGTTGAACCTTATATTAAATATCCTATCGGAAAATTAACCTCACAAAATATTAAACTTGGTTCGGGTGGTATAACTGTTCAATATAATTTTTTTTAAAATATACAGCGTTTTTCAAGAGTATCAATTTCTTCGTTACTTTTGAAATATTAAAATGCTCATTT
>JAOZTW010000635.1 GCA_029938985.1 Bacteroidales bacterium
GTGCGAAGCACCCGAAAAACACCAAAAACAAAATGACATCAAGCACAATGTTACACACTTTTCAAATATTCTTTTACCTCTTCTTTTTCTTTATTATTAATTCCGAAGAGTTCATAAATAATATCATTGACTTCTTCTATTGTTAATAAAACTTGCCTTTCAGTTTGTTTTATTATATTTATATTTTCATTATAATACAACTCCCACTCATCTTGTTGTTTCAAAGTCATTTGAATTTTTTGTTTTATTAATTCATTTATAAATACTTGAAAATCATATTTGAAAATTTCATTTAGTTTTGCTGTTGGTCTTATCTTAAAATTCTGATTAATCCTATTTTTTAACTTATCTTGTGAATTGGTTAAATCTGATTTTAAAGATAAAATTAAATCTACCTTAGTTATAATATTTTTGCTAATTGTTAAATCCTCAGTTATAATAAATGGTAGCTTTTTAAGTTTCGATAAACGTAGTTGAGGGACTGAACCTTTTCGTCTCTCAATAAAATTCTCATTTAATGCAAAGTAGGTAATTAGGTCGCTATTTAAAAATGCGAGAGCATATTTTAAATTTACATCACTTTTATTTCCTTTTGAATTTGTATTAGATATCGAAAATAAACTTAAATTAAGACACAACTCATCTTCAGAATAAGTTGCAGTTATTTGTTGCCCCGTTTGAACAACAATTATTTTGGGTTGCTTAAATACCAAATCATCTCCTAATCCAATCCAAAGTTGTTTTTTATTTTTTGTTTTATCTAAAATTTCAGCATAGTCTTTATTCAATTTATTTAACAAATTTTTATCATAATTTATGTAATTTGAGATTAAAGGGTTGCAATATTTATCAAAAATTGATTTTTTCCCTTCTAATAATGGTTTCTTATTTTTCTCGTCTCTTATTTTTAGAAATTCATCTTTCATTCCTGTAAAAGTAATTCCGGTTCTGATAAGATTTTTTGGAAAATAATTTACTAATGTTCCTGTTTGATTTTTATATGTTTTTTGGATTATTAAGTTTCTGCTTTTTGCCGGTGGCTGAAAATTATATTCTAATTCAGATTTTAAATATAGCTGACCCTCTGTTTCTGTATTTTCATGTTTTATAACGATATTATAATTTTTTTGAATTTGTTTCTGAAATGTTATTATTGTTTGTCCGGAAAAAACGTCTTCAAAACCAACAATATCATTTACAATTTCAATTATCGTAGAATTATCTATTAAAAATTTACGAATATCGAAAAACGGTTTCTTATGTATGTTTAAATCAACTAATAATGAAACATAACCATTTGAATTAACAAGTTTATAAGATTTTTCACAAAAAAACATTACGGAATTAAAACGTCCTTTTATGACTTTGTCATCAATTATATAGTTTTCAATAAAATCGTAATTTTCTTTAAAATAAATTTCTTCTTGTTTTGACATATCAACTTTGAAACGACCATAATAACTTAAATAAGGAGGATTTCCAATAATAATATCAAAGCCTCCACTTTTAATAATATCTTTAAACTCGTCTTTCCAGTTAAATGCTTTGTTCGTGATTGCTTTGTCCGTGATTATTGAATTTCCGCATTTTATATTATTGTCTAATAGTGCCAGTTCATCGTTTTTACTTGCAGATTTCAACCATAAGCCAAGCTTTGAAATTTCAACACTTTCGTAGTTCAAATCAACACCGTATAAATTATTGTTTACGATGTTCTTTTTTAGTTTTATTATATATTTTTCTTTTTTGGTTGGTGCAACATTGAATAAACCATTAATGCTAACGTCTTGCTTTTCCTCATTTAGTTTGCTAATAACATCTAAAACAATCATCCATTCTTTAAGTAAGAAATCAAATGCCTGTGTTAAGAATGCACCACTACCACAGGCAGGATCGAGTATTCTTATATTTGTTAATATTGTTTTATACGCTCCCCAAAGTTTTACATGTTGCTCTTTCTCTTTTTTTGTTTCCGGGTAATCAATTAATTTATTTATTCCGATTTCTTCTTTTTTATCTTCAAGCCACCTACCGATTGTATTTGAAACTATGTATAACGTAATTTGTCCCGTGGTATAGAATATTCCTTCTCTTTTTCTTTTACCACTTTCTAAAAAAGGTGATTTATAAATAATTTCATCTGCTGTTTCTGAGTATTCAACTCTTCCTCCCACAATTAGTTCTCGTTTAATTTTTTCGATGTCGGTAATCGATTGCTCAAAAATATGACCGAGAATATTTATGCTTAAATCACTTTCAAAATCATAATCATTTAACCTAAGTAGTTTTTTTAGAAACACATCTTTAATAATAAGATTATCAATTTTCTCATTTGTTCTAAACAAGCCTCCATTGAATTTATGAATTCTTGGCGGTAAGCCTTTGTCAAGAGCATCAAAAAATTTGACCAACTGCCTCCAAAGTTCTGTTTTTTCCCTGTCCCAACTTTCATCTGCAATTTTTTCTATACGTTTTAAAACATTATAATCAATTAAGTCATAATCTTTTATAACACTAACAAATATTATTCTGTCAATAATTGTTTGCACATATTGTAGTAAATCAAAAGCATTTATATTTGGATTATGTAATTTTAAGTGTTGTAGGAAAATCTCTCTAATATATTGATAGTACTCATAAAATTCTTTGGTAATTTTTTTTTCTACCTCCTGCCTATTTTGAAGCAAAATATCAATATAAGATGCAGTTTTTTCAAGAAATAATTGTCCTTTGGCAAGTAAATAATAAAATCTCAGAAATTCGTTTTCATCATTAAGTGAAAGAATATCAAAACTTTCATATTTTGTCATATCATTTGCAAGATATAAGCGTATTTCAAGAAAGTTGCTAACAATTATCCACTTACATTTCTCGCCTGATTTTGCAGCATACATAAAAGCCTGTTCCACTGCACTTCCTTTAAAATCTGCACGGTTTTGAGGTTTGTCAAGAGTAGTTCTTGCATTTTTTATTTCGATAACAACTCTTACATCTTTGTTTATTTCTTTTCCTTCTTTTATTTTAAAAAAGCCTAATGCTCCATCAGCCTTTTTTCCGTCCATCTCTGTCTTATTTTCAAAACGTAAGTTCCAGTTGGTTGCATTATTATATTCATATCCAAATATATCACCAAAAAAATGAGTTAAAAAGAAAGGTTTTAATTCTTCTTCCTTTGCTCCGATAACTTTTCCACTTATAATATTGTCCTGCCAATTTTCTATAATTTTTATTTTTTTCTGTTTATCCTCTATCGGATTTATGGAGAAATGTTTAATTTTATTTCTTAAAATTTTTATAGAAAATATTGTTTGATGCTCTTGCATTTTATTAAGGTTTTATTCGTATCTGATTTTTACAGAAAAAATTAAATTATTTGTTTTCTTAATCGCAATTGTGTGTAACG
>JAOZTW010000636.1 GCA_029938985.1 Bacteroidales bacterium
CATTTACCGTTAATGCATTGATTATTAATCAAGTAGCAACTCCGAAACTTTAGTAATCATCTATATTTATATTTTTTGTCTTATTTTCAGATAGTTTCATAGATAATCCATTATCTGAATTATTTTGATTTTCAACAATACTTGCAACGGGTCTGCTTTTATAATTATTGGTTTCTGTTTCTGGATACATTGTGATTGTATTTTAATTATTAGGAATTGTTTGTATTTTTTTATTACACTTATCGGGAATGTGTTGGCGGCGGTGGCTTGGGTGGCTTGTGGAATGTAGTGGGCGAAGCCCACGAAATGGAACAGCTACCCAAGCCACTGACGACCAACATAATGTTATAAGTTTCGTGTGTCCTGCTGACAACCACAGGACAAATTTAATAATTGACTCGTCCTAAAATTAGTTTACAGATTTTAACTAAATACTGGTATCAGTTTACATATTTAAATAATAATATTTTAGTCCTAATTTAGATTTACAAATTGTTATTTTGCATTTTTTTATAAATCCGAAAATAAATTTACTTTTTAAGATTTCACTTTTTAAACTCTGACAAGCTGTCATATTCCTTATCTGTCAGGCTTATAAGATAAATAAACCTTTGGGCAATAAGAAAAAGAATTCCTCGCCAATTAATAAGAGGGTTGTTTTTAAAACGAAAATAAACATCTTTCTCTCCTAAAAAGCTTCTATTGAGTGCTTTTACAAAAAAACCAGCTATGCTTGACACTCCTGCAAAAGGTAAAATCAGTAAAACTGTAAGAATTGAAGAAACTATTATGCCAGAGCGTTTGGTGTAAAATTTGTTTTTTTTGCCTGCTGGAAGTTTAAACAATTTAATTATTGAAATAATTGATAAAGAGATTTCATCTTTGCCTTGTACAGCTATTTCTATTTGTGCCGTTTTTTTTGTTCTTTTGTTGGGTTGCATATTTTCTATTATTTGGTTATTGTGTTATTAACTATCTCAAAGATAATCATTTATAACGAAATATGCAACTTTATTTCATATTTTTTCAATTTATTAAGTACTGATAATCAGACTTATACGAAGTGCGAAACTTTAAATTTATTTATGTCTATTTTTTCTTTTGTTATCCAATCTTTAAGTTCCTTGTCAAGAGGTAAAGATGTTTTAACGTTCCAAATTAATTTTCCAGTTGCAAAATCTTCTTCTGTAATATCAGGGTCGTCGCTGAAATCAATTTTATCATCATTGTAGAAAATAAACTCTTCGGGAACTTTTATTCCATTTCTGTTTAATAATGCAACATCTTTAAATTCAATTTTTTCGTTGTTAAAATCTATCAAAATATTTTTTATTTCAACATTTTGTTTTATCATTTCTAAAACATCTTTCCAGTATTTTTTGTTAGTTTCCATTTTGTGTTGTTTTATTATTGTTATAATCTTTTCTTTCTTTTCGGCTTGATGCTCGTGCCGATATTAAACGAACCGTTGCATCTCGCATAGTATAAATAACGGACAAAAGTAAATCCATTGCTTTGCCGATTATTTTTGTTCGTTCTTCTCCGTAATCTTCTCGTTTGTCAGTAATTTCAATTTTATCCTTGTCGTTAAACACTTCTTTTGCTTGATTAAAATCTATTCCGTGTTTTTCAAGGTTTGATTTATTTTTATTTTCGTCCCACTCAAATTTCATATTAATTTTTTTTTACAAATTTACTATTTTTTTTCGTTTACGTTTTGTTTTCTTTTGTTTTTTTTCCATTTCCGCAAGTAATGGTGTCATATATTGACTATATAAATCAAATAAAAACTCAATTCTTGTCCGTTCGTTTATAAATGCTTGTGGGCGATAACATAAATCTACTGCTTTATCTAATTGATTGTGTGCTTTTACGAGATTTGGGGGCATTGCAACTGGGTCGTATAAAACAGCCAAACTACTGTTGGGGAATTCTGCTCGTATATCTAATACTTTCTGTGTTGCTTTTTCTATTCGCTCTTTTTGTTTGTCGTTTATCATTTTTGGAAATGGAAAGTTGTTATAAACAATTGTATTTGAATATTGATAATCACTTTTCATTCTACCACAAGTATATCTAACCCAAGTCATGTGCATTTCCGATGTTAAAATTCCAAAATCAAACAACGAGGCACTGGGAACAACAAGACTACTACCATTTGCAATATTATTTTCATTCAGAAAACCAAGCGGAATATATTTTCTTTTTTCAGAGGAAACTTTTGGTATAAAAATAAATTTTGATTTTGGCTGTCTGTTTTCACCAAAAAGAGCTGGATATTCTGCAAGTTTATTTGTTGCAATTCTTCCACTTTCATTTCTGAATTTTCTTACTTTTTTCAGTCTGTCTGAAATAAAAACTGATTTTTTTATAATATTAGGGTCGGCATCTACAAGCCACAAACACCAACGTTTTATATTCTTAATAAATTCGTTTCCGCCAACATAAGGCAAAATATATTTTTGTATGTTTGGTTCTGTTTTTAAAATTTCATTTTTTTCGTCATCTGATAAAACTAAAAAACCGCTGTCAATTCCAATACTTCCATAATTAATATTAGAAATATTAGAAATCGGTTTGCTCCTTTTTAAAACAACAATGTCATTTCCTTCAATTAAATAGGGGTTAATATTCTTTACTTTAATTTCATGTGCATCTGATTTTATATCTTCGTAGTCAAACAATGTTTTATTTTTGATGTCAAAATTTGCAAAACCAATAATAACTACATGAACGGCAGCATTTGCTTTTGCTTCATTGTCCCAGCGAAAAGTGCGATGTGCAAAATGAATTTTAATTTTATATTTATTGAACATTTCGTTCCAAAGAATGCCGACTTGTTCTCCTTGTGAAATTGAATTTGTAGAAACAAAAGCTACTTTTATTTTTGTGTCTTGTATGTATTTACTTGCTTTTAAATGCCAACCTACTACATAATCTAAAACACCTGCACCTTTGATACCTGTTGTAATTTGTTTTAAATCATTCTTTTGTTGTTTATTTTGTTCTTTTTTACCTATAAACGGTGGATTTCCTAAAATATAAGAAAGTTTGTTTTTAGGCACAAGACTTTCCCAGTCGGTTTGTAAAGAATTTGCATGAATAATATTTGCAGTTTTTTTCAGTGGAATACGCACAAAATAACTTCCGAATTTTTCAGAAATTTGCATATTTAATTGATGGTCTATCAGCCACATAGCAACTTCTGCAATGCGTGAAGCCCACTCGTCAATTTCTATTCCGTAAAATTGGTCAATACTTATCCAAATTATGTTTTCAATGCTTGTTACTCGTTCTTCTTTGTATATCGTTTTTAAAATTTCGAACTCTAATAATCGTAATTCTCTGTATGCAATTATCAAGAAATTACCCGAACCGCAAGCGGGGTCAAA